>JASBSE010000120.1 GCA_030149115.1 Winogradskyella sp.
AAATTTAGATGATATGCAGATTATTAAAAGAAATGCAATGACATCATTTATACAGACTTCTAAAAGAAACCATTATATTAAAAATCCTCAATTTTTAGTAACTTTATTCAAATATCACAATGGTAGTTTGTTGAATAAATATAAGTACCGTTTTCGTAAGTTAGGTCTCGTTATTCTCGATAAGCTGTTTTAAAAAGGTTAGACCTTACGCCTTTTCCTCTCAGTTTTCAATAAAGTTAATTCTCTATTAGTTTGTCCTGCTACAGAAGTGTTTTCCTCTGCCCTTCTTATAAGGTATGGCATAACATCCTTAACTGGACCAAATGGAATATACTTAGCTACATTATAGCCCTCAGAAGCTAAGTTGTAACTAATATGATCACTCATACCATACAACTGACCAAACCAAACATTATTATCCTCTTTATGAATATTATATTTTTCCATCAGTTCCATAGCTAAATAGCAACTAGCTTCATTATGGGTACCGATAAAAACAGAGATATCACTTAAGTTTTCTAAGATATAAATAAGTGTATTATTAAAAGTATCGTCGGTTTCTTTTTTGTTTTCACAGATAGGCGACTTGTATCCTTTTTCTTCCGCTCTATTACGTTCTTTCTCCATATAGGCACCACGAACGATTTTTACACCTATATTAAAACCATCTTTTTTTCCTCGTTCATGTAATTCTTTTAAATAATTTAACCTGTCCCAACGGTAACATTGAAGTGTATTATAAACAATGGTTTTTCCTTGGTTGTATTTACGCATCATATCTTCTACCAAATCATCCGCTGAATCTTGCATCCAACTTTCTTCGGCATCTATCAGAACTTCTACATCCTTTTCTTTTGCTAATTTACAAACAGTATCAAAACGCTCTACAATTCTTTTCCACTCTTCATCTTCGGATGAGGTTAGTTCTTTTCCTTCAGTTTTCTTCTGATACAATAAAAATCGTCCAAATCCTGTAGGCTTAAAAACCACTATTGGCATAGCATCTCGTTCTTCACAAAAATGAATAATCTTCAATATTTTTTTAAGAGCGTTATCAAACTCCTCCTCAATTTCTTTGCCTTCAACCGAATAATCCAAAACAGAACTTACACCCTTAGTATATAACTTATCTATCACAGACAAACAATCCTCTTCATTTACACCACCACAAAAGTGATCAAAAACAGTTGAACGGATTAAACCTTCTACCGGTAAGTTAGCCTTAAGAGCAAAATTAGTTGCAGCAGTACCTATTCTAACCAGAGGTTGAGATGAAATCATTTTAAATAAAAAGTAAGCACGCTCTAATTCAGAATCAGATTTTAGCGCAAAAGCAGTTGCTGTGTTTTCAAAGAGTGAACGGTTAATCATAAATTTTGAAAAAATAAATATTGCAAATATATTTAATCCATTGCTTATTTTTTTCTAAAAAAAGGGAGTATTTTCACAGCTCAAATTGAGTAATCAACAAAAATGAAATCTATAAAGACAAAAAATGCAATTGTTCATTTCAATGATAATGTATACAAAGAACTTAATGCATATATAAAATCTTCTAACCCATCAAAAATATTTGTACTTGTAGATACAAATACGCATGATGCTTGTCTTCCTGTTTTTTTGTCTAAGGTAGAATCTGGTGATATTGTGGTTGAGGTTATGGAAATGCCAGAAGGTGAAGACCATAAAACAATAGACATCTGTATTGGTGTATGGGAAGCTATGTCTGAGTATTACGCAGACAGAAAAAGTCTTATGATAAATTTAGGAGGTGGTGTTATAACTGACCTTGGCGGTTTTGTTGCTAGCACCTACATGCGAGGTATAGATTACATCAATGTTCCTACTTCCTTGTTAGCCATGGTAGATGCTTCTGTTGGCGGAAAAACAGGTGTAGATCTTGGTAATCTAAAAAATCAAATAGGTGTCATAAGCGAAGGGAGTATGGTCTTAATAGATACATCTTTTTTAGAAACTTTACCAAACAACCATATGGTATCTGGTTATGCAGAAATGTTAAAGCATGGGTTAATAAAAGATAAATCATATTGGGATACTCTAGTAAATTTTGAAAATTTAGATGCATCAGCGCTGAATGAAATGATTTATGATTCTGTTATCATAAAAAACAACATAGTCTCTGAAGACCCTACAGAGCAAGGGCTTAGGAAAGTTTTAAATTTTGGTCATACATTAGGTCATGCTATTGAAAGTTACTTTTTAGGAAACGCCGACAAAGTTCCTCTATTGCATGGAGAAGCAATTGCTATTGGTATGCTTTTAGAGGCATACATTTCTACAAAAACAGTTGGTTTGTCTAATGGAGAATTCGAAGAAATTGAAAGTGGAATTTTGAAAACCTTCTCAAAGGTTGAAATAACTGAAAATGATCAAAAAATAATTATTAACTTATTGCAATATGACAAGAAGAATAGTCATGGTAAAGTAAAGTTTGTTTTGCTGGAAGCTATCGGTAAACCAAAGATTAATTGTGAAGTTGATAATGATATTTTAATTGAAGCCTTTAAACATTACAATTCTTAATAAAAAAAACCTTAGTGAAGTAACTAAGGTTTTTTTGCTTTCTATAAGTTAGTTTAACTACATTTCATTAAATATAGTGTGCATTAAACGTTTCTTATCATTAATACTTTCTTCTAAAGATATCATTGTTTCTGTTCTGTAAACACCTTCAATATCATCTATATTGAAAATAATTTCTTTAGCATGCATTGTGTTTTTAGCTCTAATTTTACAGAAAATATTGAATTTACCTGTAGTAATGTGAGCAACTGTAACATAAGGAATACTCTCAATACGTTCTAAAACAAATTTAGTTTGTGATGTATTCTGAAGAAATACGCCAATGTAAGCGATAAATGAATATCCTAATTTCTTATAATCTAAAGTAAGCGAAGAACCCTTAATGATCCCTGCTTCTTCCATTTTCTTAACACGAACATGAACTGTACCCGCAGAAATCAATAATTTTTTTGCTATATCTGTAAAAGGAATACGCGTATTATCTATAAGCATATCCAATATTTGGTGGTCAACTTCGTCTAATTTAAATTTTGCCATAATTGTATAATCTTTAAACTTTATGCAAAAATAAAGGATTTTTATTATCAATTACGCATCCAAAGTAAGTTTTTTTAAGGTTTTAGTGAGATTTTTTCATCATTTATCAATACGAAATCGTTTTCGTTAGTAACTTTTAAGATTGTATTATGTTGATTTTTTACCACTTGACCTTTTGCATCTATCTCTTTATGACCATAAAAGAGATTTAAATTTAAAATTTCTTCAAAAATTGGAATAAATTCAATTTTACCCTCAACTAATCGCTCCTCATATTGAATACCTAAATCAACTAGTTGATTAGCCTGTTCTTCTAATTTCACATTTCTTATAATTACATCGTAGAATTGTTTTGCATTTTCAGGAATTGAAAAATAATCTTTGTAATTATCAGACTCAATCCCTTTTGATATTGCATCTAAAGCCTTAAGAATAGCTATGAACATTAGATATCGCACCTCTTCCCTATTATAGTCATTTGGGTAATGACCAGCTTCAAATAAAACTGTAGGGACATTTAAACTTTGAAATGTATCACCTACACAATTAAGATTAAAACCGTCATCATATCTTGCTACACAATTAGGAATCGCTTGCTGGAGTATAGAATTCATTGCCACAATTAGAGACATTGCGTTCTTTCTATTGGGTGTTATAGAACGTTCTGTGTCTTGAGATGGTGACAAAAATGAGAGTATTGATGATTTATTAGTTCCTTCAACATTATAGATTGTTCTTTGCCCATGAAGATTAAAGCAATAATCTGGTTTAAAATCATCAAAAATCTGCCTCAACAACCTACTCTCTGGTTGAGATAAGTCTTGCGCATCTCTATTGAGGTCAATCTCGTTAGCATTTAAACGTGTATAACGCTCTGCTCCATCTGGATTTAAAATAGGTATTATTAAAAGTGTGCACGACTCTAAAATAGAATTAGGAATATTATTATTAGTAAAAAACAAATTAAAACAATCAAAAAGGGCCTTGGTTGTTGTAGATTCATTACCATGCATTTGAGACCACATCAAAACTTTTTTAGATCCCTTACCAAATTTTAGACTGTAAATAGGTCTATTCTCAACAGAATAACCTATAACCGAGCATACAGAATCTGGCATTCTTTTTATACACTTTTCAATGTTTGTATTGGTAACATATCTACCAAATAAACTTGGTGTTTTGAGTAAAGAAAATAAACTATTAAGCTGCTCTAATCTCATTGATACTTTTTTAGGTGTTACAAATGTAACTATTTGATTTTTTACAAATGTAAACAAGAAGAATTTACAATCATGTTACACTTGTATACAAATCTAAAACTTAACTAAAGCTAAGACCCTACAACTATTGAAAATAATTCAATAAAAACACAATTATTGAATTAAAATATTATTTATCAGTAAGTTATGTTGTTTTTATAAAGTATTACTTTATACCTATTTAAAAGATTAACACTAAACTATTGATTAAAAAAACACTATTGTTTACATTTGTATCGTCATCACAAAGAAACATCTGTTTACAATGATAAACTCATCAGATTTTGCCAATCGTTTACAAAAAGTCATCGATTTTTATGACGAAACTGCATCTAGTTTTGCGGAAAAAATTGGTGTTCAAAGATCAAGTATTTCCCATATCCTTTCCGGAAGAAATAAACCTAGTTTAGACTTTGTAATGAAGGTGCTTCACTCCTATCCCGAAGTAGAATTGTATTGGTTATTAAATGGCAAAGGAAACTTTCCAGATTCTGATACTAAAATTTCAGACATTCCAAATCCTCAACTAAATTTAAAAACCGAGAGCATTGAGAATTCTCAAAAATCAAATTCTGAAATAGAAAAAATAGTCATCTTTTATAAAGACGGGACTTTTAAAAGTTACAAGCCTTAATTTTAATTTAACTAGACTATCTTTGCACAAACCATAAGAATGAAAAACATTTTTTTGCTTTGTTTATTATTACTGCTTACAAGCTGTTTTAATGTAGAACGTAATTGTGCCGAGTTTAAAACTGGCGAGTTTGAATTTGACTATATTATAGATGGCGTAAAAAAGACTGGTAGATTTGTTCGCACCGAAGACCTAAGCATCAATTACTATGATGGAAAAATAGACTCGTCGTCGGTACGCTGGATTAATGATTGTGAGTTTATCCTAAAAACCATCAACCCTAAGACAAATTCCGAAAAAGATGACATGCATATGAAGATACTTTCTACCGATGGCACTTCTTCATATACCTTTGAATATAAATTAGCAGTAAAAAAGCGTAACAAACCCTTACGTCCTCAAAAAGGAGTTGCCTATAGGATTAAATAGATTTTATGCTAGAGTTTTTATTCACATCAGACGCCATAATGGCACTTCTAACATTAACATTTCTTGAGATAATTCTTGGGATTGATAATATTGTATTTATCTCTATAGCCGCCAATAAACTCCCTGAACATCAAAGAAGCAAGGCCACCAACATAGGCTTGGTTTTAGCAATGATACAGCGTATTATTTTGCTTCTCTTTGTAACATTTTTAATTGGATTAAGTGAACCTTTCTTTAAATATGAATCTGAGTGGCTTAAAATTGCTCTAAGTTGGCAAGCTATAATATTGTTTGTTGGTGGACTCTTTTTAATTTACAAAAGCACATCTGAAATCAGAGAAAAAGTTGAAGATCCAAGCCATGATGAAGAGGGTATTAAATCAAAAGCAATCAAATCTTTATCTCAGGCTGTTACACAAATTTTGATTATAGACTTTATTTTCTCAGTAGACTCAATCTTAACTGCTGTAGGCATGACCAACGGTTTACATTCAAACAGTAACTACACACTTATACTAATGATTATAGCTGTTGTAATCTCTATAGCTGTAATGATAGGTTTTGCGAATCCAATTCGAAAATTTATAGATCGAAATCCTAGTATGCAAATTTTAGGTCTAGCCTTTTTGATTCTTATTGGTTTTATGCTAATTACCGAAGCAGCTCACCTATCTCACACTGAATTCTTTGGCAAAACAGTAGGCGCAATTCCTAAAGGCTATCTTTATTTTGCGATAGCATTTTCTTTATTTGTTGAGTTTTTAAATTTCAAAACGAAGAAAAAAACCAAAAAAGAATAAGCTTAAGTTCAATTTAGAAAAGCGTCACCTGACCTTTATCATCTATATCTAAATCGCCTTCATTATCATCTTCTTTATTTGAAGAATTGCTGGTAGTTTGTTCAGGTTTGTCACTACTGTTATCAACTTCTAAATCTACAGAAACGGTTTCTTCATCAACAACATCCAACTCATCAGCATGTACTTCTTCTGGCGCTTCAAAAGGTAGTGGATCTAACAAACTAATTTGATTTATTTTTTCTTTAGTTAATTGATTTCCAAGTGCGTTAATGCCTTTTACTGCAATAAATTCTTCAAGATTAACTTCCATATTAGGTTTGCGGTCTTTACCACGCTCTTTGGTAAATTCTACCTCAGCCATTGGTCTCCAATCTGTAGATACAATTTCTAATTGCGACTCTGGATGACTTGAAATAAAAGTCTCTTCTTTTCCTTCTTGCTCAATTAAAAAACGCTTTACATAGTAACGTTCTTTTTCCCCATCATAATAGATTGCAGAAATTGGTTTTTTAGGAATCCATTTTTCAAGCACAATCATATCACTATCGAAGTGTGTTGTTAATTCTGGGATAATAGTTTTTACATTTCCGGATTGCGTAATAATAAGTAAACGATCCTCACCTCTAAATTCACCTATCAACTCTCCTCTTTCATCTACATTAAGACGTTGCACAGTATCATCAAACCAAATTTTACGTGGTTTTAGGGTTGAAACTCCTTTTTCTTTAAGCTCTATTCGTTTTATAGAATATTTGGTCACTAGATTTCCTTTAGAGGAACGGCCTTTTATTAAAATATCTGCAAAATCTAAATCCCACTTCAACTTCTTAATACTACCTACCTGACGCAACAATACGGTAACAACTTCCGCTTCACCATTCGGATTTGCAGAGAAATACCATACCACAGAACCTTTATTTCCGTTGGTCATGTCGTACTCTCTATCTCTTGTAATACTGGTAACAGCAAAACGTTTTACATAAGATGGCCCTTTCTTTCCATCTCTGTAAATCATATTGTAAATGGTACGTTTGTCTTTTTTCTTAAAAACAGCAACATGGATAATATTCTTACCGATAAAGGTTTTAGAATCCACTTTGGTTACCATCATTATACCTTCTTGTGTAAAAACAATGATATCATCAATATCACTACAATCACAAACATACTCATCGCGTCTAAGCGATGTACCTATAAAGCCCTCTTCCCTATTAACATAGAGCTTGGTATTTCTAATAACAACCTTAGTAGCATCAACATCATCAAAAGCTCTTAATTCTGTTTTACGCTCTTTACCTTCACCATAATCCTTTTTCAGTCTTTCAAAATAGGCAATAGCATAATCAATAAGATTAGCCAAATGATGTTTTACTTCTGCGATTTGATCTTCTAAAGCATCTATTTTCTGTTGCGCTTTATCAATATCGAATTTAGAAATACGCTTTATTCTTATTTCTGTTAAGCGAACAATATCTTCTTCGGTAACCGCACGCTTTAAATGTTTAATATGTGGCTGAAGCCCTTTATCTATGGCTTGTATAACACCTTCCCATGTTTCCTCTTCTTCAATATCGCGATATATTCTATTTTCAATAAAAATACGTTCTAGCGAAGCAAAATGCCACTGCTCTTCAAACTCACCAAGCTTTATTTCTAATTCTTGTTTTAAGAGCTGAACTGTATTATCCGTAGAACGACGTAACATCTCAGTAACTCCAACAAAGAATGGCTTATTATTTTCAATAACACATCCTAACGGAGAAATTGAAGTTTCACAAGCTGTAAAAGCATAAAGTGCATCAATTGTTTTGTCTGGCGACAAACCTGATGGCAAATGGATTAAAATTTCAACCTCAGCAGCAGTATTATCCTCAATGCGTTTTATTTTGATTTTACCTTTATCGTTGGCTTTTAAGATAGAATCAATCAAAGAAGACGTTGTTGTACCAAAAGGAATCTCTGTAATAGCAAGTGTATTTTTATCTACTTGCGAAATTTTAGCACGTACTCTAACCTTTCCGCCACGCATACCATCATTATAATTGCTAATATCTGCAATACCTGCAGTTGGAAAATCTGGGTAAATTGTAAAACGTTTGCCCTTTAAATGCTTTACCGAAGCATCGATAAGCTCTATAAAGTTATGCGGCAGAATTTTTGTAGATAAACCTACAGCAATACCTTCTCCTCCTTGCGCTAAAAGCAATGGAAACATTACTGGTAGATTGATTGGCTCTTTGCGTCTTCCGTCATAAGACGCTTGCCATTCTGTAATTTTTGGGTTGTAAACAACGTCTAAGGCAAACTTTGATAATCTGGCTTCAATATAACGCGACGCTGCTGCTCTGTCGCCTGTTAGGATATTTCCCCAGTTACCTTGGGTATCTATTAAAAGATCTTTTTGACCAATTTGAACCATGGCATCTGCAATACTCGCGTCACCATGCGGATGGTACTGCATTGTATGACCAACAATGTTAGCCACTTTATTGTAACGACCATCATCTAAATCTTTCATAGAATGCATTATACGACGCTGTACTGGTTTAAAACCATCTTCTATTGCAGGTACAGCACGTTCTAAGATTACGTAAGAAGCATAATCTAAGAACCAGTCTTTATACATTCCTGTTACTTTGGTAATCGTTTCTTGACTACCATTGTCTTCATTTAATAATTCGTCATTTTGATCTTCTGCCATCTATCCTTCTTTTCGCTTTTTGTTTTCTTTTAATGTTTTTCTCAATGATTGCTTTACATACCTCATTTTTCTACGGTTCAAAAGTGTCACATTAAAACGCTCTTTCACCTGTTTTCCATCACGTGTCTTAATTAACACTACCAATGACTTGTAAAGAAAATAATCTTTTATTTTATAACCAATAAGTTGACTTCTGGTAAACTCAACTTTACTTTCTCTATAATTAATATATTCTGTTAGAATAAGCCCTTTATTAAGGATTATAATTTTTGCTCCATCACTATCATACTCAAAGTATCCTGCAATTGAATGAAATAATACCAAAACGATAAACAAACCCAGGAAAACAAAGAAAGTGCTATCTACAAAAAACTCAAGCGAATTAAATACTGTTAATAATAATATTCCAAAGACAATTAGTATAAAATAGATGGAAACAACGGTATTCTTTACTTTTCTATTGTCGGTTCTCATTTAGTGTTATTCAAATTTTAATATTTTTTTCCGGTAAAAAATCCTACTACCAAAAGAATCATTGCCGATATTCCTAAAAACCCTGCCACATTTTGCTTTGACCAGAAATCTGAATAATCCAGTAAAAACAACCAACAAATAATCAAAATTAAAGGAAGAAACAGACTTGTAAACTTCTTGCTAGACCTATTCGACGACATCTAATTCTACTTTAAGATTATCAATAATGAATTCTTGACGCGATGGTGTGTTTTTTCCCATATAAAAAGATAACAACTCTTCTATGGACATATCCTTATCTAACATCACAGGGTCTAATCGCATATCTTCACCAATAAAATGTTTGAACTCATCTGGCGAAATTTCACCCAATCCTTTAAATCTAGTAATCTCTGGTTTTGGCTTTAATTCTTCAATGGCATTTTTACGCTCTTCGTCTGAATAACAATAAATTGTTTTCTTTTTATTTCTTACTCTAAATAATGGAGTTTGAAGAATATACAAATGCCCTTCTTTTATCACCTCAGGAAAAAACTGTAAGAAGAACGTAATTAACAACAGTCTAATATGCATACCATCAACATCAGCATCCGTTGCTATGACGATATTGTTATATCTTAGATCTCCTATTGATTCTTCTATATTTAAAGCGGCTTGCAAAAGATTGAATTCTTCATTCTCGTACACAATCTTTTTGCTTAACCCATAAGAATTTAAAGGCTTACCTTTTAAGCTAAAAACCGCTTGTGTATTAACATCTCTGGATTTTGTGATACTACCAGAAGCCGAATCTCCCTCAGTAATAAATAAGGTGGTATCTAAATAACCATCCTTTTTGGTATCAGCAAAATGAATACGACAATCGCGAAGCTTCTTATTATGAAGACTCGCCTTTTTAGCACGCTCTTTAGCCAGTTTTCTAATACCAGACAACTCTTTACGCTCACGTTCTGCCTGAAGGATTTTACGCTGAATCTTTTCAGCAGTATCAGGATTTTTATGAAGAAAATTATCTAAATATGTTTTTACAAAATCGTTGATGTAAGTTCTTACCGTTGGTAAATCACCTCCCATATCTGTAGAACCTAACTTAGTTTTGGTCTGACTCTCAAAAACAGGTTCCATTACCTTGATAGCTATTGCGGATACAATCGATTTTCTTACATCTGAGGCATCATAGCTTTTACCATAAAACTCACGAACAGTTTTAACAACAGCTTCTCTAAAGGCTGCTAAATGCGTTCCACCTTGCGTTGTGTTCTGACCGTTGACAAATGAATGGTACTCTTCACTATACTGCGTTTTACTGTGCGTTATAGCGACTTCAATATCATCACCTCGTAAATGAATAATTGGATAAAGTATGTCACCATCATTAATATTTTCTGAAAGTAAATCCTTTAAACCATTTTCACTATAGTATTTTTCTCCATTAAAAACTATGGTCAATCCAGGATTGAGGTACACATAGTTTTTAAGCATCTTTACCACATATTCATTTCTGAATTTGTAGTTTTTAAAAATGCTTTCATCCGGTACAAAGGTTACCTTAGTCCCTTTTCGTCTCGACGTATCATCTAAAAATTCCTGATCTGTTAATTCACCTAAAGCAAACTCAGCAGAAGCCGATTTTCCGTCTCTGGTAGATTCTACTCGAAAATAGGTTGACAACGCATTAACCGCTTTTGTACCTACACCATTAAGACCTACAGATTTTTTAAATGCTTTAGAATCGTACTTACCACCAGTATTCATCTTAGACACTACATCTACCACCTTACCTAACGGAATACCACGACCATAATCGCGCACAATAACACGATCTCCTTGTATGGAAATCTCAATGGTTTTACCAGCACCCATTACAAACTCATCTATAGAGTTATCGAGCACTTCTTTAAGAAGAATGTAAATACCATCGTCTGGAGAGGATCCATCACCTAATTTTCCGATATACATACCAGGACGCATCCTAATGTGTTCCTTCCAATCGAGTGAACGAATATTATCTTCAGTATAGTTAGTTTGTTCTGTCATAGACATTAGGACGAGATTAATGATAGAACGCTAATATAAGACTATAGCTTAAAAAATGAAACACGCTTTTGGTAAAGTAATTAACAATAAAGTACCGTTATTGTTGAGAACCCTCAAGAAATTTTATCGTTTTGATAATTCTTCAGCTTTTTGCTTTAAAATTTTGTTTCTGGTAGTCATAAGCCCTTTTAAATACCTTTTAAAAATAAGA
>JASBSE010000123.1 GCA_030149115.1 Winogradskyella sp.
AACCTTAAGTAATAAATGATTACACACTTAGAGGGAAAACTAGTAGAAAAAAATCCTACAGACGTTGTAATAGATTGCAACGGAGTAGGATATTTTATTAATATATCTCTACATACATTTTCTCAAATTCCTGATAAAGAACATTTAAAGCTGTATACGTATTTGCAGGTAAGAGAAGATTCGCATAGTCTTTATGGTTTTTCTTCTAAAACTGAACGCGAAATTTTTAAACTCCTGATTTCAGTTAGTGGAATAGGAGCAAATACGGCGCGTACTATGCTGTCGTCTCTAACTCCAGAGCAGGTAAAAGAAGGTATAGCAGGAGGAGATGTAGCTTTAATTCAAAGTGTTAAAGGTATTGGAGCTAAAACTGCTCAGCGTGTTATCATTGATTTAAAAGATAAAGTGTTAAAAGTGTATAGTATAGATGAACTTTCTCTAATACCAAACAATACGAACAAAGATGAAGCGTTATCTGCTTTAGATGTTTTAGGGTTTAATAAAAAACAATCCGAAAAAGTAGTTGATAAAATATTACAAGCCCAACCAGATGCCCTTGTAGAGCAAATCATTAAGGAAGCTCTTAAAAACTTATAATGCAATTGAATAGAACTAACTACAATCAATTAAAATCAATCAGTTTTTATGTATCATTAGTCTTCATGATGCTAATGAGCGCACCTGCTTTTGCGCAAGAGCCAGAAACAGAAGAGCAAGATTCTACAAAAACAACATTTGCATTAGGAAAACTTAAAATGCCAAATCCTAATAGCATTATTTCAAAGTACACTTACGACCCTGTTTTAGATAGATATGTATACACCCAGAAAATAGGCGATTTTAATATTAGCTATCCTTTAATTCTTACACCAGAAGAATTTAGACGCTTAGTATTAGAAGAAAAATTAAAGGAATATTACAAACGTATGGCAGATGCTGCTGCCGGACAAAAGGAAGGCAGTGAAGAAGATCAGAAAAATCTATTACCTGAGTTTTATGTTAATTCCGGACTTTTTGAAACGATCTTTGGTGGTAACACTATCAGCGTAATTCCTAGTGGTTATGCCGAAGTAGATTTAGGTGTGTTGTTCTCAAAGCAAGACAATCCATCGTTTTCTCCTCGAAATCGAACTAATTTTACTTTTGATTTTGATCAAAGAATCGGCTTAAGTTTGTTGGGTAAAGTAGGAACAAGACTGCAGGTTACAGCCAATTATGATACTGAAGCAACTTTCGATTTTCAACAGCTTGTAAAATTAGAATACACACCAACAGAAGATGATATTATCAGAAAGATAGAGGTTGGTAATGTAAATATGCCTCTTAATAGTTCTTTAATTAGAGGTGCACAAAGTTTGTTTGGTGTAAAAACAGAGTTGCAGTTTGGTAAAACAAGAGTTACAGCTGTTTTCTCGGAGCAACAATCTCAGTCTAAATCTGTTGTAGCACAGGGAGGTGGTACTTTAGAAGAATTTGAATTCTTTGCTAGAGATTATGACGAAAATAGACACTACTTTTTATCGCATTATTTTAGAGATAACTATGATAAAGCTTTATTACAATATCCATTTATAGATAATCAAGGTTTACAAATTACTAGAGTTGAAGTTTGGGTAACTAACAGAAACAATCAAACAGAAAATGTAAGAAATATTGTTGCTTTCCAGGATTTGGGTGAGTCAGATCCAGATAATATTGGATTAGACCCTTTGCCAGCAGGTTTTATTAATACTTTGGGTGGACTTCCCGACAATGGTAATAATGATTTTGATCCAACAAACATTGGTGGTGCAGGCTCGCTTTTAACGGAAGCAGTAAGAGATATCACAAATGTAGAATCTGGAGTTTCTGTGAATGTTGACGAAGGTTTTGATTATGGTAAGCTTGAGGCAGCACGTAAGCTTCAAGAAGGACAAGACTATGTTTTAAATACAGAACTAGGGTATATTTCTTTAAACCAACGCTTGCTAAACGATGAGGTTTTAGCAGTGGCGTTTCAATATACAAGAGGTGGTGAAGTGTATCAAGTAGGTGAATTTGCTAATGATGGTGTAGATGCTACTCAGGTAAGTGAAGGCACTACTGGTAATCAAGTAATTAACAACCAGAGTTTAGTCTTAAAAATGCTGAAGAGTGCTGTGACATCAGTAGACCAGCCAATTTGGGATTTAATGATGAAAAATATTTACGACACAGGTGCTTTTCAATTAAGTCAAGAAGATTTTAGATTAAACATTTTTTATACAGAGGCATCACCAGTAAATTATATAAAGCCTGTAGAGGGTACAACTTTTCCGTTGTATAATAATAACACACCTCTAGATCCTAATGACGATACTGAAATTCAAGAAACACCATTAATACGATTATTTCATTTAGATAGGTTAAATAGTAATAATGACCCACAGGAAGGTGGTGATGGTTTCTTTGATTATGTGTCAAATCCTCAAATAACAATAATTCCTCAAAACGGTAAGATTATTTTCACTAAGGTTGAGCCTTTTGGTCGTTATCTATTTGATGTTTTAGATGATGATAATAATCCAAACAACAACGATGATGATTACGAGGATATAGCAGATACACAAGCTAATTTTAACGAGAATCAAAAAAAGTACGTTTATGACTTGCTTTACAAATCTACCAAAACAGAGGCGTTAGATGAATCTGAGAAAAACAAGTTTCAGATTAAAGGACGTTTTAAAAGTAGTGGAAGTGGAGGAGGAATACCTATAGGTGCGTTTAATGTGCCTCGTGGATCAGTTACGGTTACTGCAGGTGGTAGAGTATTGGTGGAAGGTATAGACTACACGGTAGACTATCAATTAGGTCGTGTGGAAATTTTGGATGAGGCCTTAAAAGCTTCTAATACACCAATTAATGTTTCAGTAGAAAATAATGCGGTTTTTGGCCAACAAACAAGACGATTCACAGGTGTAAATGTAGAGCATCAGTTTAATGAAAATTTTGTCCTTGGAGCAACACTTTTAAACCTTAATGAAAGACCAATTACACAAAAGGCTAATTATAACTCAGAGCCAATTAATAATACCATTTTTGGATTTAATGGAAATTATTCAACCGAAGTTCCATTTTTAACAAGATTAGCAAACAAACTTCCAAATGTAGATACAGACGTGCCATCTAACCTTTCGGTAAGAGGTGAGTTTGCCTATCTACTTCCAGGTGCACCAAAAGGAACAGATTTTGATGGTGAAGCCACAGCTTATATTGATGATTTTGAAGGTACGCAAGGCTCTATAGATTTACTTAGTCCATTATCTTGGTTCTTGGCAAGTAGACCTGTGGATTTACCAAATAACATTCCTGGAAGTGATAACAATGGTGTAGAGAATGGTTATGGACGAGCTATGCTTAATTGGTATACGGTAGATCCTATTTTTTATAGCACGCAACGTCCTGGTGGAATTAGTGATGATGATGTTTCTAATTTATATACCAGACGTGTGTTTATTGATGAAATTTTTCCTGAGGTTGATGTCGTTCAGGGACAGACAGCTGTAATTAACACCTTAGATTTAGCTTATTATCCAGACGAAAGAGGTCCATATAACTTCGATCCGGCCGCTGCAAATGATGCTCCGCTAACCCCAAATAATAGTTGGGCAGGTATAACGAGACAGATTACTTCAACAGATTTTGAGCAAGCCAATGTAGAATATATTGAATTTTGGGTACAGGATCCATTTTTAGATAATACTTCAAGCCAAGGAGGAAAACTTTATATAAACCTTGGAAACATTTCAGAAGATGTTTTAAAG
>JASBSE010000126.1 GCA_030149115.1 Winogradskyella sp.
ACAGAAGCAAAAATTGCAGTAAATAACAGAAAGCTTAGTTTAGAGCAATCTAAAGTAAAGTTGATGAAAGCGGCTTTAGAACTCTCTAATTTTTTGTGGTTAGAAAATAATATTCCTGTGGAATTGCAACCAGACGTTATTCCAGATATTAATGCTGAAGCTACGATTGATGATACTTTTGATATTAATACGCTTCAAACTCAAGAACAGGAATTGGAGGCGCATCCGAAAATACAATCTTTGGATTATAAATTGCAAAGTTTGGAAGTGGATACTAAGCTAAAAGCAAATAAACTGTTGCCAAAAATAAGCTTAGAGTATAATTTTCTTACGGAAACACCAGACGAAACAAGCACGTTAAATACGGATGATTACAAAAGTGGACTTAATGTAAGTCTGCCTTTATTTTTAAGAAAAAAGCGAGGCGATTTAAAGTTAGCACGAATAAAACAACGTGATGCCGAATTTGAAATAGATGCCACGCGAGTAACACTTCAAAATAAAATCAAAGCCATTAAGCAAGAGTTAGAATCTTATATTATCCAAACCGAAATTACTACAGAAATGGTTTCGGATTACCAAAGAATGCTTTATGCAGAAGAGCGCAAATTTCAATTGGGAGAAAGTTCTTTGTTCTTGGTGAACTCGCGAGAGTCAAAACTTATTGATGGGCAGCTGAAAGCTATTGAGCTTCAAAATAAATTCTTTAATACCAAAGCGAAGCTGTTTAATAGTTTGGCAGTGAACCCTGATCTTTAGTATCTCGTATTTAGTTTGTCAGTTCGAGTGATTTGTGAAGAATGAACAAATTGTATCGAGAACTCATCATAGAATTCACCTAACTAAATAGTTTACGTTAGGTTATTTTTGAAGCTTATAGGTTAGACTTTTCAGGAAAATAGTGTGCTCTCAATTTTTTCTCATCCCTCATCTCTAATATCTCTTTACTATAATTTATATTTGTTGTATGAACGTACATTTTATAGCTATAGGTGGTGCTGCAATGCACAATTTGGCGTTAGCGCTACATAACAAAGGATACAACATTACTGGAAGTGATGATACTATTTTTGACCCATCAAAATCACGATTAGAAGCTAAAGGGTTGTTGCCTGAAACTTTTGGTTGGTTTCCAGAAAAAATCACAACAGATTTAGATGCAGTAGTTTTAGGTATGCACGCCAAAGCTGATAACCCTGAGTTACTAAAAGCACAGGAATTAGGTCTTAAAATTTATAGTTATCCTGAATTTTTGTACGAGCAATCTAAAAACAAAACCAGAGTCGTGATTGGTGGTAGCCACGGAAAAACAACCATAACCTCTATGATTTTGCACGTTATGCATTACCATGATAGAGATGTAGATTATATGGTTGGTGCACAACTTGAAGGTTTTGATGTGATGGTAAAACTTACCGAAGACAATGATTTTATAGTTTTAGAAGGAGATGAGTATTTAAGTTCGCCAATAGATAGACGACCAAAGTTTCATTTATACAAACCAAACATTGCTCTGCTGAGTGGTATTGCTTGGGATCATATCAATGTATTTCCAACGTTTGAAAACTATGTTGAGCAATTCAAAATCTTTGTAGATTCAATTGTTCGTGGTGGAAGTATTAATTACAACGAAGAAGATGAAGAATTGAAAAAAGTAGTTGAAGCTTCAGAAAATCAAATACGTAAAATTCCATATCACACACCAGAATATACGGTTGAGGATGGTGAAACCTTATTGGAAACACCTGAAGGTCCAATGCCAATTGAAATTTTTGGTGCTCATAATCTGAATAACCTTGCTGGTGCCAAATGGATTTGCCAACATATGGGAATTGATGAAGATGATTTCTATGAGGCGATTTCTACCTTCAAAGGAGCAAGCAAACGCTTAGAGAAAATCGCAGAAACTCCGAAAAGTGTGGCTTACAAGGATTTTGCACATTCACCAAGTAAGGTAGAAGCCACTACCAAAGCGGTTAAAGCCCAATATAGTGATAGAACGTTAGTTGCTTGTTTAGAGTTGCACACCTATAGTAGCCTTAATGCCGAATTTTTAAAAGAATACAAAGGCGCTTTAGATGCAGCAGATGTAGCGGTAGTTTTCTACTCACCACATGCTGTAGAAATTAAGAAATTAGAGGAAGTCACGCATGAGCAAATCGCAAACGCCTTTGAGCGTGATGATTTAATTATTTATACAAATCCAGAAGAATTTAAAGCCTTTTTGTTCTCTCAGAATTTTGATAAAAAATCCTTGTTGCTAATGAGTTCTGGTAATTATGGTGGTTTAGATTTTGATGAGGTTAAGGCGCTCTTTTAACTAAGCTTGTCATTACTGCGAAAGCAGGAGTCTATTTTTGGAAGTTTATAAAGTACTTACCCAATCTTAGATTTAATTAAAAATAGCAAAACCAAAATATTAAGAGGTAATAACCACCAAACCCATTTAGTGTTGTTGTTTCCAAATATGGTGTTAGAGATAAAACCATCCATTTTATTGTAAAGTTTTGAGCTGGCTTCAACTTTATTACCATTTGTAATTTCTTCTTTTAAGTCTATGAGCATGCCTGCAAAAGGAATTTTGCTTAGAATTAAGATGATGCCTTTTCGTAAAAACTTAGGTGTTTTTTTGTATCTGGAATTTACCATTTTACCAAAGTCTAAAGTTTTCTGCAATTGATTATCAGACACCTTGCCTTTACCTTTAAATAGGTGTTCTGTTTTGTCAATAATGAGTTCGCTTATTTTGTGAAAGAGCGATGATAGATTTTCATAAATAACTCTCATTGTGTCAATAATAACGTACTGATACGCTCTGTAAGAGGCATAAATAGTTACGGCAAGACCAAGAATAAAAACCAGAATAACAAACATTAGTTTGCTGAACTCAAAATCCGTAGAGAAAAGCCGTTTTAAAGCATAAAAAAACAAAATGGTGTTAGATATGGCAAAAAGAAACAATACAGTAAAAAAACGCTTTACGCCATTTACACCAAGTTTTCCACCTTCTTTTATCAATCGCCAAGGATGATTGAGTAGTTGCAGAAGTCTGTTGTTGTTTTCTTCGTTTTCAGGAAGGTTATTGTATTCTATTTCAAACTCTTTTTCTTCACGACCATTTACTTGATAGCTACCATGAATTGAAAATTTCTTTTTCATCTGATTGATTAGTCGATTTTTTGTAAAAGGTCGTTTAATTTTTTGAAAAAGACAAAATATTGTTGAGAGTTGGTTTGGTGATGTGGGTTTTCATAAGGTGAGAGGATTATTTTAGAGGTATTGCTATAGGTCTTGGCTTTGGTTTCGTTGTGTGAAAATCCGCGAGGATTTCCGTAAGCAAGCTAAAACTAGCGGTAAATAATATACGGTGTGTTGACATCTAGTTATTTTATATTTTAAAGTTAATGACATCTTTGTATTCAGTTTTTAAATACTGGTCTCCATCATTTTCAAATTTTACTACGTTAACTTTGAAATAAGCTGTTTTAGGAACTTGAGCTTTTCCAAATCGGAAATAAGTTCTTCCATCTTGGTCTATTACTTCAATGTCATTTATTGGTTCAAAATTCAAATTGTCAGTACTCATTTTTAAACCAACCGACCATTTGTTATTCGGTAGTTCTTGAAATGTGAAATAATAAAAATCCTTATCAGTCATCAATTTTGGAACTTCTGTAAATCCAATTTTAAACCATATTGGCTTAATAAATTGAGAATTATTAAATTCCTCAAGAGTTAGTGGCTTTTCTAAAAGTTGCCATTTGCTATCTTCTGGGTAATGAGTTATTATTGAAAACTCTGGTTTAATGTCAAAATAATAATCAGATGTTTCTTGGTCTTTGGAAGTTCCCCAAGTCGTGTCCACTAAAATCCATTTGTCATTTATCATGATGGCGTTCCAAGCATGTCTGAAATTATCGTCAGATTCTAATTCCAAATATTGATTTCTTAAATCTCGAATATGTCCAGATATTACAACTGCTTCGATGTCAATTTCGTTCATAAACCATTTGAAGAGATTTGCGTAACCAGCACAAACTCCTTTTTTGTTTTCGTAAACATCGTATTCGTCCTGTTTCTCCGACAACTCTTCATTGGTTATAGTTCCAGCTAAAATTTTATCATATAATTCATTGTCGTATTGTATGTTCGAACCAATCCAATAATAAAAGAATTTCGCAAGTTCATTTTTGTCCTTAATATGTTTTTTTACATAATCGGTTAAGTCCCACATATCAAGATTCATTTCATTGGTTTTTTTAACTAATGATTTGATTTGTTCATTTTGGGAATAACCATAATTGACAAATATTAAAAGGAAAAATATTGAGAAAATGGTTTTTTTCATAATAGGTAGTAACTTTAAAGATATGAGTCCGTTTCAATGACTTATATCAGACGATAACGAAGTTCGGCTAAATTTTTAGAAAGTCAAAATCTGATCAAACCACCGTAACAAATGTTAATTTATTAAGACCTATTAATTAACAGTTGTCAACTATGAAACTCAACCATCTTTTTTACGACTCTGAAGTTAACTTCAATTTAATATCTAAAAAGAGAATAATTTTATCTATTCTTTTAGGTTTGACTTCGGCAGTGTTGATTTATAGCTTCTTTTATGGCTTAAGAGAGACAGAACGAATAATGTTTTTGGATTTTGAGGAAAGACCAATGGTTGTATCTGAAAGCGATCGTCAACTTTTCAATCTGTTTTTTGCTGCGATTTCAGTCATTTTGGGTAATTCTTTAGCATTTAATATGTTATTCTCTAGACCGCAACGTGTTTTCTCTAGACGGAATAACAAACGTAGTAGAATATTAAATGACAATACATTTTTGGGTTTTAATTTTATCCATTGGTTTGCAAAAGTTTGGTTTTTGTTTGCAACATTTTATTCTTCTTATGTGGGTTCTAAATTCATAACCAATTTTTTGTGGCCGTCAATTTTTTTAATAATTGTACTCTATTTAGATGCTTGGAAAACACTTAGCTTAGTCATAAAAAATAATAGACTAAAAACTATATTCATTCATTTCTGCGCATTTGTTTTATTATCGTTTTGTTTGAGCAGGCTTAATGTAATTGACTATAAATCTCTAGACGAAGCTGCTTATAGCTTTCGTCCAAATATCGATGTACCACATAGTGGCTTTAGTGATGAACCATACGAAAGGCGATATTATAATTATCTCGTTTTTAAAATAGACTTTGACTCACATGGTAATATTCAGTTATATAATGAGCAATACGAGCCAATAGAGTTAACCGATGCATATAGTTATGTAAATAATATGAAAAACGAATTAACAGAAGAGGTGAGTTATAGAGCTGCAACAAGATTGAGGGCAAATAAATCAATTCCGATACGTTATGTAAAGGAGTTTGAATTTGAACTATTTAAATATGGACAATATAAAATTATTTATGAAGTTCAAAATGATGACGAATTAACTAATAGGTTTTATAACAATCAGATAAAGAATTATATTTCAACATCACTTCATGAGGCTTTTCCAAGAAAATCTAACGAGCCACCCAGAGTGCCTTTTTTTGATAAGTATAAAGAGCTTGAATTCTCAGATACTATTCGGGTAAATATTGGAAAGAAGATTATGATTAATGGAGACGTAGTTGTCTTGGAAGATTTAGTGGATAAATTCAAGCCATTTGTTAATTCATCTACCATTTTTGAGTATGTATACACAGACGAGGTATCATATCAAAATTTTATTGACGTGTTATCTGCTCATAAAAAAGCAATTAAGGAATTAAAGGTTAGAGATTCAAAATTTGATTATGACGAAATGATGTTGCAAATTTATCGTAATCAATTTAGTAGAGATACAATTCTAAATAATGAAAGAGATCGATTAAGAGAAAAATATCCAATTCATATAATTGAAAAGTTTGAATAAACTTAAGGATATATAAAATCTTGTTATAATGATTATTGAACCTTACTTCCTATAAGACCCAAACTTAACTAAACTCCAAAAAACAAAAAGCCCAATTAGTCCAATTCTGGCATAACCATAAAAAACTGCCACTAAAAGCAGTAAGCTAATTATGAGAACAGCTGTTTTAAAAAAGCGGTTAGACTTTTTTTTGAGTTTAGATGGAGATTTGTTGTTTAATAGTTGATTAATGTAGATTTCATCAGACTTTTTTAAGTAAAACTCTATATCAGCTTCATTAAAGTCATTAGCTTTCATTTCTTGGGTTATTTCGTTTTTTGATAACCCTTTTTCTCTCAATGAAACGCAATAATCTAGTTTGTTCAATTTTTCTTAATCAGTGATGTTTACATGCCTAATACTGCCTTAAATCTACAAACTTTCAACAAAATCTAAAAACACGGTCTTATGCTTTTTCAAATCTAAATCTGGTGAAACCGCAACTCTGGCAATATAATCTTTGTCTCCTTCCTTGGTTGTGCCTTGTGTTGAGGTCGCAGGAATCGTCCAATAACATCCTTTTAATTGGCCATAACTTACACAGTATTTGCTTTCGGTAGGAATTTCAGTAATCATCAAATTAATTAATCTGAGATTTAAAGCGCGCTTGTACGCTTCGCGCTCTTCATCTGTATTACCTTTTGTTGGTAAGTCTAACGAAAAAACAGATGGTGTAAAGCCTTCAGCAGCAAGTTCTTCTGAAACAAAGTTAATTTTAGCATCTGGTAATACCTCGTGAATGTAATTAACAAAAGCTCTTGTGTTTTTATAAGCGTCTGCAATACGCGTTAACATCGATGGCATTTGAGTAGCCAAAATTTGGTATTGCAAAGCTGTGGCTTCATTATTGCAAAGCTCTAAATGTTTAGCTATCGGTTGAATTAAATATTCGGCTTTTGCATTGGCAACTGCATAACCAGCAGTACATTTTCCACCACTAGGAAACTTTGAGCCACTAACGTAAGCAATGGTTTTTACTTTGGAAAGTATACCGTCATCACCTAAAAACTGTACGTTAGGACAAAATGTTTGATCTAAAATAAACACAGGTGCAGTGGCAGTTGTACCATTTGGAGTTTGGCGCACTTTGCTTAATGCTGCATTAAGTTGTTCTAAATTCGGAACTTCGACACGAGGATTCGTTGGTATTTCTGCAATGATGTATGGTATAGCATCTGCTTTAGCTAGCTGTGTTAATACTTTTTCTACACTATTTACCATATCGTTCTCACCATCAACAGGCAAATCAACAATTTCCACATTGTTAAGACAGGCAGCGACACGTCTGGCTTGGTCGTTTGTACCTCCATAACAGTTTGGCGGTACTACAAATTTTATGGCTTTGCCAGGATGCTCTTTTTGAGCGTTGTCTATCAATCCCATCATAATGGCATACTGCATGGACAATCCGCTAGAAGCTACTAAGGCTTCACCAGAAGTCGCGTTAATTTCATTAATGATAGATTTTACTTTGGCTTTATGGCTGGCTGTATCTAACTGCTGCGGTGAAAAAGTAGTTCCTGTAGTATAGGCTTTTAAAGCAACTAAACAATTAGCAGGTGTCATGGCAATAGTCTCGCGACGTCTTACATGCTGAATGTCTGAAATAAAACTTGTTTTTGCTTTACCAGAAATTAATAATACGCTACCTAAATTTTCATAAAGATTGACATAAAAATCAATAGCATCGTTTTGAAGGTTGGCAGTAACCGTTTGATGCTTAGAAATTAGAATTGTAGAACCATCAAATGCTTCAACTTTATCAAAATTATCTACCTGTTGTAATTCAAAATTATAGTTGTAAACCGATTTTAAAAGGTCCGTATTAAAACGCTTTGGTAAATCTTCAGTATATAAAATTCGCGTCGCTCTTTGCTCTAAAAGATTGGTACGTAATACGGCTAGAACCGGAATAGTTTCAGAAGAAAAGCTAATCACATTTTCAGTATTTAGACCATTAAGTTTAGCAATGATCCATTCTAAAACCGAAGATAAAGGGTGACCAAGTCTTATATAATCGTAAGCCGTTGGTAACTGGCTTAAGGATTCGGTACTAGAATCTTCTGATTTATAAAGAGTTTCAAATTGTTCTATAAATTGAGTTTTTGCTAATTTTTCGTTGTAAATGTCTAAACGATGTGTGGTTAAATTCAACCAATCGCTAGGCATATTTTCTATAGTGTTTTTTATGTAATTCAGTATTTGAAAATCTTTCATTTATTCCTTTTTCTTTTGGTTTACAAAGATACATTAGTTGTTGTTTCTTTAAAATCTTCCAGATGATTTATAGTAGACCTGACAATCTTATGACTGTCAGGTCTTTTGTGTTTAATTTAATACTTGAGAAATTGTTTTTTGCCACTTTTCAATAGACTGCATTTCGCCATCAAATTGAAAACTCACTGTACTATCATAAAAGACTAAATTAGATGTTTTAGTTGTACTTTGTTTTGGTATAAGATTTAAAAGTATCTTGTCTATAACTTCTTTTTTGTTTGAGGTGAAGTGTTTTTCAATTTGAATTTTTGAGGTGTTAATTTTTGATAAATCAATCATTTCTACATTTTGAGAACGTTTGTCATCTACTGTGTTTAGGTGAAAAAGTTTAGCATTATCCTTGTCAATGCCTAATGCATATTTTGGCTTTATTTCAAATTCAGAGATTTTAAAACCATTTTTATTGGCATAATCATTAATTATATTTTGAGTTTTAATGTCTTTATTTTTGTTTTTTAGGTTTGTGATAACGAATGGTGCAAGGCATAAAGCAATACCTAAGGCACCGATTATTGTAATTACGGTGTTCATTTTAATTTTTGTTTTTTGTGTGTTTTTTGAAGTAAGGATTATGAATCCTAAATATGTCTTGTAAACATGCTAAGATGTTTTATAAAAACACGTATTACCAAAAATTATGAAATGGGTAAAAAAGGCAATGTTTGCGGTAGTTAATCCTGATGGATTTGTGTCTAAAAGCATATTGCTTAAAGTAGTAAGCTGTTTCAACACTTTCAGAACCCTCAGGATGCGACTTTAATTGCTCAGGAAATGTGTCTTTGGATGTGTTACAATTTTCTGATAAGTCATGGCTAAGGTTTTCAATGTCTTGAGTATGTACAAAGCTACTTCCATCTACACTTTTTAGGTAAGATGTATGTGTATCTTCATCGATAACATTGTATGTGTACGATGATGCATTTACAGCATTAAACACACCTAATCCGTAGATGAGTGTGTAAATAATTGCAGATACTATTTTAAAGTAGTTCGATTTCAATTTATTGTCTTAACTCTATGCAAAGGACGATTAAAAAGAGGTTTCAAAGAAAACTTTTTAGTTAAACTATTTATAAAGTGAAATTATTTCTTTGACTTCTACAGATCTTATATAATAAATAGATAAAGGGTAGCGTTTTAGAGTTATATTAATTATTAAAAGAGCCTATCAGTTAAAATTACGTTTCAAAAATCTAATCAATCTAAAAACAACTATGAAACGTGTCTTTTTTTGTGCCTGTATTTTAATAGGTTTGTTATCTTCTTGTACTTCAAACAATAATGACATACAACCTGAAGATTCTAATTTTTATGCATTAACCGTTGGAAATTTATGGGAGTATAGATGGTTTGCTGTTAGTAATGAAGGGAATGAAAATCCAATGGATTTACATGAAACAATTTCAATTATTGGAATGGAGGAAATCAATGGCTATTTATATTATAAATTTAGTCGAACTATAACTGGAAATTTTAATGGCAATTATGGTTTTGTGCCAGAAAACGGTGAACATTTTGAATATTATAGAGATTCCTTAGGATATTTAGTTAATAGTGAAGGGGAAATTAAATTTTCTTATAATCCTACAGTCTCTTATGTGACAGAAACTTTTGGAGGAGAAAATGATAATGATACGACAGGTATAGCGGAGTTACAGAGTGCTAATGTTGATTACACTACTGAGGCAGGTACTTTTGATTGCCTTGAGTTAATAGTGTCTTATGTAAGAGATAATGGCTTTATTTATCCTGCTAAAAATCGCGTTTATTATTCCGATGGAATAGGGTTGGTTAAAGATGATAATGTTTTCCTTTCAGCAGAAACTGCTGGTTACTACAGAAAATTACAAAGTTATTCTTTTCAGTAAGTAAGAAATCAAAATACATTGTCTAAAAACTCACGAATACTTTCTTGATTAGCTCTAATCAATTCCTCACGAGCTGCTACCATATCGCTTGTTTTTTTGTCTTGAGAGAGTTTAAATTTTCCTTCCCAATGTGTAATATCTATTTCAAACATTTTAATGTAACTGAGATTAGCATCTAGGCGAGGATTATCTGGATCTAGTGTGTATTTTGGGTTTGGATTTTCTAAAAACTCAGTCATTGTTATTAGTGACTGCTTTAAGGCGTCCTTATCTTCAATCGCAGTAACTTTTCCTTTAAGATGTATTCTGATATAATTGTAAGTAGGCAATTGTGTGGTAGAATATATACTAGGAGAAATATAGCATTGTGGTCCGAAAAAGAGTACTGTAATGTCGTTATTGTCTTTTAAATATTCGGTTTGCGGATTGTAAATATCAATGTGCCCAATTAGTTTTCCGTTTTCATAAATTAAAGGAAGGTGAGTTATTAAAGGTG
>JASBSE010000128.1 GCA_030149115.1 Winogradskyella sp.
GTATCATTTATTTTCAATAATCTAAATGAAACAAAGCATACGTATATTAATTTTATAACGTTAGATTATTTATTTAGATTTGTCAACCAATCATTCGCTTATGAGTTTAGTTAAGTTTTTAACCAGTAAAGTGTTTTTTAAACAATTAGCACTAGCTATTGTCGCTATTGTTGTACTAGCATTCTTGATTTTAAAATGGTTAAATGTTACTACTAATCATGGAGAGTTTGTAACTGTGCCAGACTTAAAGGGTAAATCTTTAGAAACTGCTAAAATGGAGTTGAGTGATTTAGAATTAGATTTTAAGCTTCAAGATTCAGCAAATTACAACCCTAATTATCCTAAACATTCAGTTATTGAGCAGAATCCATTAGCAGGTGCTCAGGTAAAGGAAAATAGAAAAATCTATTTGATACTCAACCCTTCTGGTTACCGTAAGGTTGAAGTACCAAATGTTCTAAAACGTACTTTTAGACAAGCTAGACCACAATTGGAAGCCTTAGAATTTAAAATTGGCGAAATTACCTATATCGATAATATTGGTAAAGACGTTGTATTAGGGCTAAAACACAAAGGCAAAACTCTTGAGCCGGGAACAATGTTACCACTAACATCTAAGATAGATGTAGTTTTAGGAAACGGAAATCGTTAATTAGTATGACAGATATTGTAGATATGTCTGAGGAGGAAGATGAACTTTATGAGCATTACGCTTTTAAGGTAGAGAAAGGACAGCAACCACTTCGTATTGATAAATACTTAATGAATTTTGTTGAAAATGCAACGCGAAACAAAATTCAGCAAGCCGCAAAAGACGGTTCTATTTTTGTGAACGGTACTCCTGTAAAATCTAATTACAAGGTAAAACCCAACGATCATATTACGGTAAAATTTGAACATCCACCGCACGAGTACTTATTAGTTGCAGAAGATATTCCTATTGATATTGTTTATGAAGACGATGATTTACTTGTGGTAAACAAACCAGCAGGCATGGTGGTGCATCCAGGTCATGGTAACTATTCCGGAACTTTAATCAATGGATTAATTTATCATTTTGAAAACTTACCAAACAATTCGAGTAATCGTCCTGGTTTGGTACATCGTATTGATAAAGATACGAGTGGACTTTTGGTTGTTGCTAAAACCGAACAAGCTATGGCACATTTATCAAATCAGTTTGCTGAAAAAACCAGTGAACGCGAGTATGTGGCTATAGTTTGGGGAAATATTGAAGAAGAAGGAGGGACGGTTGAAGGTAATATTGGTCGGCATCCAAAAAACCGACTTCAAAATACCGTTTACGAAGGAGATGAAGCCTATAAAGGAAAACCAGCAGTAACGCATTACAAAGTTTTAGAACGCTTAGGTTATGTAACTTTAGTTAGCTGTAAGCTTGAAACAGGTCGTACACACCAAATCCGTGTGCATATGAAGCATATCGGCCACACGCTTTTTAATGATGAACGTTATGGTGGCGAAAAAATCTTGAAAGGCACAACCTTTACCAAGTATAAGCAGTTTGTAGAAAATGCATTTAAGGTATTGCCAAGACAAGCACTACACGCTAAAACTTTGGGCTTTGAACATCCAACAACTGGTAAATGGTTAAGCTTTTCTACAGAAATTCCAGAAGATATGCAACAATGTATAGAGAAGTGGAGAGGCTATGCCAAGCATCAAGATAATTAATAGTACTATTGCGATTATTTTTAGACTGGCTTTTTAGAAATACTTTCAAGTTCGTAAATTTGAATTGAATAAAAAATGAACTATGAAACTTGTATTGTCACCAGCGAAGTCATTAGATTTTGAAAGCAAATTACCAACAACCAAAACTACAGAAGGTTGCTTTTTAGCAGAAGCAGAACGCTTAAATAAATTACTGAAAAAGAAATCAGCAAAGAGTTTATCTAAGTTAATGCATATTTCTGATAATTTAGGACAGCTGAATTACGAGCGTAATCAAGAATGGGAGTTGCCATTTACTAAGGATAATGCCAGACAAGCCATTTACGCTTTTAATGGTGATGTGTACAGAGGACTTGATGCCTATACGATTGACACCAAAAAGTTAGATAAAGTTCAAGATACGGTTCGTATAATTTCTGGTTTATATGGAATTTTAAAACCGTTAGATTTAATTCAACCTTACCGATTGGAAATGGGTACCAAAATGCCAGTTGGTAAAAACAAAAACCTTTACGAATTCTGGAAGAGAAAAGTCACACAAGCTTTAAATGATGAACTAGAAGAGGATGAATTATTTTTAAATCTTGCGAGTAATGAATACTTCAAAGCCATAGATACCAAAGCTTTAAAAGTACCAGTTATAGATGTTAACTTTAAAGAATTTAAAGATGGGAAGTATAAGACTATAGCCATTTTTGCAAAGTTAGCACGTGGATTAATGACAAGGTACATCATAGATACAGATGCTAAAACGCTAGAGGATGTCAAAGGTTTTAATTATGAAAACTATGGTTTTAGCGAAGAATTATCTTCTGATAAAGAGCTGGTGTTTACGAGATAGTGTTTCTTCACGAGCATCCATATCCACCATTTATAAAAGATAATACCGAAAAACTAATTGTTGGCACTTTGCCACCTCCAAGATTTTCTACAGGTGAATTATTAGAGCAAGATGTTGATTTTTGTTACGGGAGTTATTACAATTCATTGTGGTTATTTATAGATAAGATTCATAATCTCAATTTTAGGTACGACAACTCTGAAGAAGCCATAGCTCAGCGAAAGCAGTTTCTGATTAAAAACAAAATAGGAGTTTGCGATATTGTAGCCTCATGCGAGCGCGAAAAAATTGATGCTTCAGATCTTGGAATGACTAATGTGAAATTGAGAGACATTGTAGGTCATCTAAAACAGTATCCAAATATTAAAACCATTTTATTTACAGGGGGAAATAGTAAAAATGGACCAGAATATTTGTTTCGAAAACACCTTAAAGATTACAATCTTAAGTTGGAGTTGGTAACTAACGAAGTACCGAGAATTCATGAATTTAATCTATGTCTTCCTGAATCCGTTTCAGGATTTCATAAAGAGAATGAAAGAACTATTAAAACCGTTTCTCTAACTTCAGCTTCTGGAGCTGCAAACATATCCATTAGTAGATTGCCACTTTATAGACAACTAAAAGCGAAAAATCCAGAGTTTAATACCTTTGATTTTAGGGTGATGCAGTATTCTGAGTTTTTTTAAGTAGCCATAAAAAAATCCCCTTGCCTAGGCAAGAGGATTTTCTATCAAATCAATCAATCAATTTTTGCCACGCTTATGCTGTGGTCTTTCTTTTTTGTGATTTTCGACAAAAGCTTTGTACTCGTCTATAGTTACTGTTCCGTTACCATTTTTATCCATTTCTGAAAAACGATCTTCAATACGTTTTTGCTTCATTAACTCTTTTCTGGCAATAAACTCTTCTAAGGATAATGAACCATTAGAATTTGTGTCTAATTCTTTAAAGTGTTCGCCAATTGTTTCTTCTTTAACCTCCTTTCGTTGACGCTGATCTTTAAATTCTTCCAATGATAATGATCCATCATCATTAGTGTCTAATTTTTGGAATAGTTCTTCAGGGCTAGATCTGTGTTTACGCTTTCTTTCTTGAGCATCTACAAATGATACGGTACAAATCGCAATTATTAATACGCTTAATTTTAATGTTTTTGAAATCATAATTTATGTGTTTTAATTAATGAACACCTCTATGACTTCATAGTTTGAAAAGCGTTTAATTAGAATGTCTATTTTGTGATATTTTTAACGAAGTTGTCGTAATCCTTCATAAACAATAACACTCACAGCATTAGCAAGATTAAGACTTCTAATATTCTCACTATACATTGGTATTTTGAAAAGGTCTTCTTTTTGTTCTTCAATTAGAGGTTTTGGTAAGCCAACAGATTCTTTACCAAAAACAAGAAACATATCGTCTTCAAATTGAATATCCCAATGAGATTTAGTACCATGACTGCTTAAAAAAGCCATTTTCTTATCTGTATTTTTAGTAAAGAATTCCTCTTTGCTTTCGTAATAAATGACTTCAAGATGTTGCCAATAATCAAGTCCAGCACGTTTTAGACGTTTATCATCAATTTCAAAACCAAAAGGTTTTACCAAGTGTAATCGAGAGCCT
>JASBSE010000131.1 GCA_030149115.1 Winogradskyella sp.
CTCTTCTACGTGCTAAAACTTTTCTTCCGTTAACAGAAGCCATTCTTTCTCTGAAACCGTGCTTGTTTCTTCTCTTTCTTTTTGACGGTTGAAACGTTCTTTTTGGCATTGTCTTATATTTTTAAAATCCTGAATTCTTAATTTAATTGTCTATAAAGGTTCTCTCAAAAACCGGGTGCAAATATACAACAACTTTTTGCTTTAGCAAATACTATTTTCAAAAAAATTTTATTTGTTTTTATTACCTTTGCTCACTTCAATTTTTAAACCAAAAAAATGTTCAATAAAAACATAAAATTAGTAATAGCTGCATTAATAATTGGATATGCCATATATCAGTTTACTGAAGGCTACATTGGTAATGGGATTATGTACATATTACTTTCTACCATATTTATTTTTCTATATTACAAAAATGAAATGATTCTTTTAGCTTTTTTCAGATTGCGCAAGCAAGATTTTGAAGGTGCTAAAAAATGGTTAGATAAAATAAAGAATCCTGAAAGTTCTTTAGTGAAAAAACAGCAAGGGTATTTGAACTATCTTAATGGTATTATGGTTTCCCAATCTAATATGAATGAAGCCGAAAAATATTTTAAGAAGGCTATTAGTCTAGGCTTATCCATGGATCATGATTTGGCAATGGCTAAGCTAAATTTAGCTGGTATTGCTTTTTCTAAACGCAGAAAACAAGAAGCTCAAAAATTGCTATCTGAAGCTGAAAAGCTTGATAAGCGTGATATGTTGGCTGATCAAATAAAAATGATGAAACAACAAATGAAGAAGGCTTCTATACCAAGACAACATTACGGACAGCCGACTTCTGCAAGGCAAAACAAAAGAAGCCGACGTTAAAATACTACAAAAGTGGTGCTGCTAAACGTGCCAAAGCCTCTACTAATTTGGTAGACTTAGCTCTTTTTTTCCACTCTTCAAGTTTTAATTGTGTAGTATGTTCTAAATCAGAACTAAAAATCTGGTTTAATTCTTTTGCAAAAGGCTTATCGTAAACTAATGCATTAACTTCAAAATTTATATTAAAGCTTCTGTAGTCCATATTTGCAGTTCCTACGGTACTAAAGACATCATCTATAACCATAGTTTTTGCATGTACAAAGCCTTTGGTATATTGATAAACTTCTACACCTGCTTCTAACAGCTTTTCTAGATAAGAATTAGTTGCATACTCTGCAATCCAAGAATCAGATTTTTTTGGTACAATTAGTTTTACTTCAATATTACTTCTTGCAGCTACTTGCAATGCTGTTACTATTTCATCATTAGGAATAAAATAAGGTGTTGTAATATGAATGTATTCTTCTGCATTGGTTATAGCTACAAAAATAGCCTCCATTATATTAGACCAATCGGTATCTGGACCACTAGCTGCTATTTGTAATGGAATATTATCATTACAATCACTTTTTGGAAAGTAGTCTTTTGAAATATTTACATTTTCCTCATTTACAAAATCCCATGTTGTAAAAAATAATATTTGAAGTTGCCTGACTGCTTCACCAACTATTCTAGTATGTGTATCTCGCCAATATCTTGTCTTGTTTGAATTTACGTAGTTATCCGAAATATTGATACCACCTACATAACCAATTTTCCCATCAATAATGGCTATTTTTCTATGGTCCCTATAATTCATCTTTCCTGTAAACCTAGAGAATAGCACTGGCATAAATTTACGTAGCTCTACTCCACTATCTTTTAGCTTATGCTTCATTTTTGATGATATATCACTACCTACATCATCCATGACCACTTTAACCTGTACTCCTTCCTTTGCTTTATTGCATAAAACATTTAAAAACTTGGTTCCTATGGTGTCATCTTTAATTATAAAGTACTCAATATGTATGTGATGCTTAGCATTGTTTAAATCTTCTAACAACAATTGCATCTTTTTATCACCATTTTTTATGAGTTTTATTTCATTTTTTATGGTGAGTTTTGAATTTTCACTATTGTATAAGAGTCTTATGAGTTTAGATTTCTCATCAAGCAGTTCATCTACACTTTCAATGGTTTTAGTGTCTAACTCTAATTCCTTTTGTATTTCCTTTACTACCGATTGATTTAAAACGTGTTTTCTATTAAAAATTTTAGATTTTCTATATTCTTGCCCAAACAGATAGTAAACAATAAGTCCCACGAAAGGAAAAACCAACAAAACAATGATGTAACTAATTGTCTTTGTTGGGTTTATTTTTTTGAAAAGAACTGTGATAACAGCAGATGTAGCTAGGACATAATTAAGCCCTATAAGAATTTGCCATATGTGTTCTCTAATATACTCCAAATATTAAGGCTGAGTATTGTAATAACCCTCTTTAGGGATTTCTATAGTATATAATTTTCGAGATTTGTTATTAAGGTGAGGCTCTCTTAACCAAGGATTATGAATCTTTAGTATTTTATAGTTAATACCAAATTGCTTAGCAAACTGAGAAAAGTCTGTCACAGCAGTATCTACCTGCACTTTATAGGTTGGTATGTATTTATATAAATGGCTTTTGTTGAAGTTAAATCCATATTTGGAAGGATTACTTAAAATTTCTTTTAAGGCTACAATTCTAAACATATATCTACCAGTTTCTTCACCAAGTAGTAAATCATAGTAGTCACTAACTCCTTGCTCTTCCAGACGCCTTGAAATTCCAGCATTTCCAGCATTGTAAGCAGCAGCTGCCAATGTCCAAGAGCCAAGCTGTTCTTTTGCTTTTATTAAATATTTACAAGCAACCTCTGTTGCCATTTCTAAATTATAGCGTTCATCAACGTTATCGTTTACTTCTAATCCGTTTTCTCTACCAGTAGCTTTCATAATTTGCCAAAAGCCTCTTGCACCTGCCGGAGAAACTGCGTTGGTTAAGCCACTTTCTATTACTGCTAAATACTTAAAATCATCAGGAACACCATTCTTTTTTAATATTGGTTCTATAACAGGAAAATATTTCTGAGCACGCTTAAACATTAATAAACCATTAGATTGCCAATAAGTGTTTACTAAAAGTTCCCTATCCATTCTTTCATGAATGTCTGGATTTTCTATTGGGACCATTTCACCTGCAAAGTTTAAACCTTCGGGCATCTCCAAGGCATAAACATTATAATCGTTAACCAAAGGATCTTCTTTACCAATTGTATCATCTGAAGGAGCTTTTTGCATAGAAAAAATAAATAATCCCGAAACGCATACAAGTCCTACTACTGCTAATATATTTTTTAAAGTCTTCATACCTATAATATTTTTTATAAATGTAAGTAATAAACCATTCTCTTTCAAGTACCAGACTCTATAAGTTTTGGTAAATTTTCGTTAAACCATTTATACTTGTTAATTATCATTATATGTGTACCTCCCTTTATAACAATACAATTACCGACGCATGAATGTGGAAAGACCATATCCTTATCTCCATGTATATAAATAGCATCAGGGTTTGGTTCTTCTTGTTCCCAGCAAACCACTTGTTTTATGGCCCAATCTAGGTATACAGTATCGTTTACAGAAAGGTATTTTTTATATAGATCTACACGTTTTTTTATAGTTTCTCCTAATGCGTATTTTGCCAAAAGGTCAATGTTACTAACCAATCTTGTTGGCAAAATCTTATATGCTTTAGTAAATTTTAGCAGTTTCATGCGCTTAGGTAATTCGTGATGCGACTTTACACTTGATACCACAAAAAGCTTCTTAACATTTAAGAATTTACTCATTTCCTGAACCAAAATACCACCAAAAGAAACACCTAATAAAACCACATCGTCATACTTAATAAACTTACACATTCGTTTAGCATAATCTTCTAACGTTTCTTGCTTGTTAGGTATTTGCCATTCTAACCAATGAATCTGGTATTTTTCTTCAGGCAACTTTATATACTCAAAAATTGAAGGATTAGCCGCCATACCTGGCATTAAATAAACATGTGTAATGTTTGATGTCATGATAAAATTTTAACTATAAAATTAAGTGGATACTTAAATCAAAAGATTTAAAGAGTTATTATTTAACGTTTTAACAACCTTAGCTTAAAACTTACGTCGATTTTTTGTACCTTTGCACTGCAAAACTATATCAAATATAGTATCTACTTGCCAACCGCTAACTTAAAAACAAAGAAAATTATGACTGAAACTGCTGAATTGATCGATAATGACTTTCTGCGTCAATACGAATTAAAGGTTGAAGATGATATGGCTGTAATTGAGTATTCTTTGCAAGAGCGCAAAATATTCTTAACCAAGATGGTAATTCCTTCATCCATTAAATCTAATGAATTTGAAAAAGAATTTTTAGCAATGGTATTTGCGGATATTAAAGAAAGAAATATCAGCGTAGTGCCTACAAGTCCTGAAATTGCAAAATTTGTAAGGAGTAATAGAAAATATAAGCGTATGCTACCTGTTGGCATTCGTATATAGTTTTAAAAAAACTGAAAATAAAAAAACCGAAACAAATTTGTTTCGGTTTTTTTGTTTTTATCTAAGTTCAATGTATTTCAAAAAAAATGAGTGTAATCATCAGATACCTTTTCTAACTGCAATGTACCATTCGTTAAAAAAAGTTCACCTTCATTAGTTATTGTATATGTATCTATTTGAACTTCATTATTGTCATAAAGATTAACTTCATTATCATTTAACTCCCAAGTAAAATTTAAAGCATTAGAAATTATTTCACCAGAAGTATATTGAATGTTTTCTGTCTTAATCCCAATATTATTAGAACCAAAAACCAATCTAAAAGTGGTTGTAGACTCAACGTTCACCTGGATTTTTTCCCAAACACCTAAAACACTAACTTCATTATCTACACTATCATCTTCAGAGCAAGATATAAGCACTAAAGAGAAAAAGATTATTAAAAATGAAGTTACTTTATAACGCCCCATATTATAACGAATTCTAAGTTTTGGATAAAAGTATTTGTGTCTATGCAGCATTTAAAATTAAATCGCTGATTCACAGATTTAGTAGACTAACTAAAAAAACTTAACCGTGTTGTTAGTATGTACAAAATTAAAACGCACCAAGCCATCTTCATCTATTTTGGTTAGTTCAACCTCATGCAAAGTATTAATCAATTCAGGGTTCCAAGGCGCCTTAACTTTTACATAGTTTTCTGTAAAGCCGTGAATGTAACCTTCTTTATTTTCACCTTCAAACAAAACAGTTCTTGTAGTTCCTATTTGTTTTTCATAAAAAGCTCTTCGTTTTTTTGCAGAAAGGCCTCTAAGCATTTTACTTCGCTTAGATCTTACATTTTTTGGCACTACTCCATCCATATCTGCTGCTTCGGTATTATCGCGCTCAGAGTAAGTAAATACGTGTAAATACGAAATATCTAGCTCATTTAAGAAGTTATAAGTTTCTAAAAAATGGTCATCGGTTTCACCTGGAAAACCAACAATAACGTCTACACCAATACAAGCGTGCGGCATAACTTCCTTTATTTTTGAAACACGGTCTATATACAACTCTCGCATGTAACGACGCTTCATTTTTTTAAGAATATCATTGCTACCACTTTGTAAAGGCACATGAAAATGTGGTACAAATGCTCGAGATTTTGAAACCAATTCTATGGTTTCATTCTTCAGTAAATTAGGTTCTATAGAAGAAATTCTTAAACGTTCTATCCCTTCCACCTTATCTAACTCAGTTACCAAATCTAAAAAGGTATGCTCGTGTTTTTTGTTTCCAAATTCACCCTTACCATAATCACCAATATTAACACCAGTTAAGACGATTTCTTTTATGTTTTGTTCAGAAATTTCACGAGCATTTTTAAGAACATTCTCCATAGTGTCGCTTCGTGAAATACCTCTAGCAAGCGGTATAGTGCAATATGTACATTTGTAATCACAACCATCCTGAACTTTTAGAAAT
>JASBSE010000135.1 GCA_030149115.1 Winogradskyella sp.
CCCGTCCTGGAGGATTAAGCAGGAGCTGGTTGTGTAGGACTTGCCCGGCTGCAAAGATACAACCTTTTAATACTTTCGCAATGATTTTTAAACTGAATTTTATTTAATACCTTTCCTGAAAATTCTAAGACATTCATGCAATTTTACAAATACCTCATTATCTTGTGCTTAAGCCTAGTTTTAATTAACTGTGGAGAAAAAAATACGGCTAATCAAACAGGTTTATCCATTGATTTAAATACAAAATCAATTTTATTAGGCGATACATTAAACCTTACTATTAGCAATCCTAAAAAGTTAAATATTACTAATGTCAGTTACCAATTAGATGGTAAAGAAATTGCAAAAGATGCAGTATTAAAAGACTTAACCTTAGGCGAAAAATCTTTAGTTGCTACAATTAAATATGATGATAAAACCGAAACAGTTAGTAAAACCATTACTATTTACAACAATAGCATTCCATCTATTTATACTTACGAAATTGTAAACACTTACCCACACGATATCACTTCTTACACCCAAGGACTAGAATTCTATAATGGTGAATTGTATGAAAGTACTGGTCAGTACAAAGAATCTAAACTTAGAAAAGTAAATTTTGAAACTGGCGAAGTTTTGAAAAATGTAGACCTTGATGACAATTTTTTTGGTGAAGGCTTAACAATTTTAGATGAAAAAATATACCAACTTACATGGAGAGCAAAACGTGGTTTTGTATATGACGTAAACACGTTTGAAAAATTAAAAACTTTCAATTACGGTACAAGCAAAGAAGGTTGGGGAATTTGCAACGATGGCAAACAACTGTATAAATCTGATGGTACCGAAAAAATCTGGATTCTTAATCCTGATAATCTTTCTGAAGGTAGTCACATTGAAGTCTATACTGAAAAAGGAAAAATCCCAGCATTAAATGAGTTGGAATGGATTGATGGTAAAATATTTGCCAACATTTATCAAAAAAATGGTGTGGTTATTATTAACCCTAAAACAGGAGGTGTAGAAGGTGTTATCAACTTTAAGCCTCTTAGAAAATTAGTAACACAGCACAACGAGTTAGATGTTTTAAATGGTATTGCCTATCATCCAGAGCGTAAAACTATTTTTGTAACAGGTAAAAACTGGGACAAACTTTTTGAAGTAAAAATTAAAAAGCAATAAGCATACTTTGCAAACTTTTGAAAAAACCATCACTGTTTCTAAAGACGACTTAGACCAACTCAACCACGTTAACAACGTGCGTTATGTGCAATGGGTACAAGATATTGCGGAAGCACATTGGTTAAAAAATGCACCTAAAACTATTTTAGATAACTACTTCTGGGTAATGCTAAGTCATAATATCCAGTATAAAGGTGAAGCATTATTAGAAGATGAGTTAACTGTAAAAACCTTTGTTTCAAAATCAGAGGGCCTTACTTCTATTCGTCATGTAGAAATTACTAATAACACTAATGATAAGCTCATAGTTACATCTGAAACAAAGTGGTGTTTTATGAATACGGCAACCAAAAAGCCTGCAAGAATCCCAGCAGAAGTAGCTAAACTATTTGATTAACATTTCTTTAGGTTAAAGTTTTTTTAATCTTAACTTCGGTTTAACTGATAAAGTGTTTCTTTAAAGCACTAATCAATCAATAATGCGCTTTTCACTAATCTTTTTGTTCTTCTTGTCTTTCAATTTCAACCTACCTGCACAAACCTTGTCTGGTAAAGTTTATGACACTAAAACGGTTGTAAAGGATATGAAAGTCATTAACAAAACACAGAACATCCTAACTATAACAAATAAAGACGGAGATTTTAGTATAGAAGCCAAAGTCAATGACACCATCTCGTTTCAATCCATTTTCTATCATCCTTTAGAAGTTGTACTAAAGCAATCGCATTTTGATGATATTAATGTTTTTGAAGTTGAAGAAATTGTAAGCGAACTTGATGAAGTAGAAATTCAATCTGAACCAGAACAACCCGTTTTTGAAGAGGAAACTTACAATCAAAACCTTCACAACCTTATCAAGGAAGATATAAAACGTAATCCAGGCTTATACCAATCGCCAAATGCACAATATGGTGTTGACTTTATTTATCTAATAGGTCAGGTTGTAAAACTCTTCAAAAAGAAAAATAAACATAAAGAACCTATTTACAAACCCATTTCATACGAGCAAATAGATTCTTTATTTTCAAAAAGTTCATTTTTCAACAAAAGTTTGATGACCGAAAATCTCATGATACCCGAAGATAAAGCCAAACTCTTTTATGATTTTTGTTCTGCAAAAGGGATTAGTTCAGAATTATTAAAGGAGGAAAACAAAATGATGCTGTTAGAAGAGTTGGTAACTAACAGCCAATTGTTCCTTATCCTGATTGAAGAATATGGTGAAGAAAAAGTATCAAAAGACTAAATTACAATAGAGAATTCCTATAATTCATAATAAATCATAACTTCAAAAGTTATATTTTTAAGCCAAATTATATTTATCTCTTATGAAGCGATTGTTGTCCTTCCTTATTTGTTTTATTGTACTATTATTCTGGAGTTCTTGTCGTAAAGATTTCGAATTCTCTCCAAGCACAGGAAATCTGGGTTTTGCAAAAGATACCGTTTACTTAGACACTGTTTTTACAAACATCGGATCTAGCACATACAATCTTAAAGTATACAACAGAAGTGACGATGATATTGTAATACCAACAATTCAATTAGAAAATGGCGTCAACTCATTCTACCGAATGAATGTAGATGGCACCACAGGATTAGAAGGCCCACAGGAAGGGAAGTTCTTTGAAAATGTAGAACTTTTAGCAAACGATAGTTTATTCATTTTTATTGAAACAACCATTGATATTTCAACGCTATCGACTTTAGAAAATCAATTTTTATACACAGATAAAATATTATTCGATTCTGGAAGTAATCAACAAGATGTTGACTTAGTAACTTTGGTAAAAGATGCTGTGTTTATCTATGCCAACAGGGATGAAGACACAGGTATTGTGGAAACATTAACCTTTGACGTCGATGGAGATGGTACACCAGACGAAACCACATTACAAGGACGCTATTTAGAAAATGACGAACTCACTTTTACAAACGAAAAACCTTATGTTATTTACGGCTATGCTGGTGTTGGCGCCGGACAAACCTTAACGATGGAGCCTGGTGCTCGTGTGCATTTTCATGCAGATTCTGGTATCATTGTTACTGAAGGGGGAACGTTAAATATCAATGGTGAACTCAGTACAGACCAAGAAGTTTTAGAAAATGAAGTTATCCTTGAAGGTGATCGTTTAGAACCACTTTTTGAAGATGTGCCAGGCCAATGGGGAACAATTTGGTTATTTAACGGCAGTGAAAACAATACAGTTAATTACGCTACCATCAAAAATGCAACAATTGGCATTCTATCAGAGTTTGGGCAGACTGACACTAACGATAAACTAACAATTACCAATAGCCAAATTTATAATTCTAGCGCTTTTGGTTTGTTAGGACGCGCAACGTCTATTACGGCTGAAAATGTAGTGATAAACAACTCTGGTCAATCGTCCTTTGCCGGCACTTTGGGTGGAAAATACAATTTTACACACTGCACTATTGCCAATTACTGGAATAGCAGTTTTAGACAGTATCCATCACTTCTACTTAATGATTATACTGTAGATGAAAATAACACGATTTTCACTAATACTACAGAAGCAGACTTTACCAATTGTATCATTTATGGTAATGACAATCCAGAATTACTTTTAGAAAATGAAGGAGCTGACTTTAACTTTAAATTTACCAATTGCCTCATAAGATTCAACAACTCTAATTTAGAAGGCGCAGGAAACTATATCTTTAGCGACACAATGCGCTACGATGGCATTATCTTAAATATAGATCCAGATTTTGAAGATCCTTTTGAAAACTTAATGCGCATAGGTGAAGACTCTGGCGCAAATGGAGAGGCATTAGTATTAGATCCTGTAGGGAATGATTTATTAGGAAATCAAAGAGGTTTAACCAACGGACTACCTGATATAGGTGCTTATGAAAGTGTGGTTTTTGAATAAAATGATGAATGAAAGATAATTTTTCTTCACAATCAGATAAATACGCAAAATTCAGACCTAAATATCCCTCTGCCTTTTTTGATTATTTAAATTCTCTTGTATCAAGTAAGCTATATGCATGGGATTGTGGAACTGGAAATGGTCAGATTGCTAAAGAACTGTCTAAAACCTTTACCCATATTTTCGCTACAGACATAAGTCGTTCTCAAATAGAAAATGCTGAAAGGAGTAATAATATTACTTATTCTGTTCAACCTGCTGAAAAAACCAATTTCCAAAACCAACAATTCGATTTAATTATTGTTGCTCAAGCAATTCATTGGTTTAATTTTAATGAGTTTTATAAAGAAACCTCCCGCACTGCAAAAGTAGATTCTATAATTTGTATTGTTGGTTATAGCCTTATTAAAATATCACAACAAATAGATAAAATAATCTCCAGTTTTTATACAGATACAATTGGAGAATATTGGGATAAAGAACGAAAGTACATTGATGAAGAATACAAAACCATTCCCTTTCCTTTTGACGAAATCAAAGCACCAAAATTTGAAAATACTCACCAATGGAATTTAGATCACCTCATTGGTTATTTAAATACTTGGTCAGCAGTAAAACATTATGTCAAAAAGAATAAAAACAATCCTACACAACAACTAAAAATGGAATTACAAAAACATTGGGATAATAATGAACTAAAAGAAGTTAAATTCCCTATTCTTCTAAGAATTGGAAAAATAAAAACCTCTCAATAAATGAAAGGCTTTTTATATGATTGTCATTCTGAGCTTGTTTCAGAATCTTTTTTAATTAAGCATTAAACAAAGGTCTACCTCCCATCAATTCATTTACTTTTTCAGCAACACCTTCTAATACAGTTTCGTTTTCGTAATTGTTGATAACCTCATCAATTAAATCTACAACATAAGCCATATCAGTTTCTTTTAAACCTCTGGTCGTAATCGCTGGTGTTCCAACTCTAATACCAGAAGTTACAAAAGGTGATTCTGTATCAAATGGCACCATGTTTTTGTTAACCGTAATATCTGCTTTTACTAAAGCGTTTTCAGCATCCTTACCTGTAATATTTTTGTTTCTAAGATCTATGAGCATCATATGGTTATCGGTTCCACCAGAAATTAAGTTATAATCTTTAGCTACAAAGGCTTGAGCCATAGCATCAGCATTCTTTTTAACTTGTAGCATATAATGTAAAAACTCGTCTGTAAGTGCTTCACCAAAAGCAATCGCCTTAGCAGCAATAATATGCTCTAATGGCCCACCTTGGTTTCCTGGAAAAACACCAGAATCTAACAAGCCAGACATCTTACGAAGCTTTCCATTTTTCAAAGTAATTCCAAATGGATTATCAATATTTTCTCCCATCATTATCATTCCACCTCTTGGTCCTCTTAATGTTTTATGTGTAGTCGTAGTTACAACATGACAATGCGGCATTGGATCATTCAAAATACCCTTAGCAATTAAGCCAGCAGGATGCGAAATATCTGCTAAAAGCACTGCACCAACACTGTCAGCAACCTCTCTAAACTTTGCAAAATCTATATCTCTAGAATATGCCGAAGCACCTGCTATAATAAGCTTTGGTTGCTCTTTTTGTGCTTGGTCAGCCAACATATCATAATCTATATAACCTGTATCTTTCTTTACACCATAAAATGTAGGTCTGTATAATTTACCTGAAAAGTTAACAGGAGAACCATGCGTTAAATGACCTCCATGAGATAAATCGAAACCTAAAATAGTGTCACCAGGATTTAAACACGCATGAAAAACAGCGGTGTTAGCTTGACTACCAGAATGAGGCTGAACGTTAGCATAAGCAGCACCAAATAACGTTTTGGCTCTATCTATTGCAATCTGCTCTACTTCATCTACAACTTCACAGCCACCATAATAACGCTTACCTGGATAACCCTCAGCATACTTGTTAGTTAGTACAGAACCTGCAGCTTCCATAACTTGGTCGCTAACAAAATTTTCTGAGGCAATAAGTTCTATTCCTTCTGTTTGGCGTTCTTTTTCAGCCTGTATAAGTTCAAATATTTGTTCGTCGCGTTGCATAAATAAAGTCTTTGTTAAAACAAAACAAAAATAAGCAATACATTAGTTTTAATATCAAAAATTATGTAGGTTTGAATAGAAAATAATGAACATTTAATCAACAAAATATATTATGCCAATTTCAGCCAACGACCCAAATAGAACATCGTGGTTATACGTTAATAAGTACTCTGACTTCCCTATTCAGAATATCCCATTTGGTGTGTTTTTAACCAGAGAAGACATTATTACCATAGGGACTCGTATTGGAGACACAGCTATAGACCTTGGTGCTTTACATCAGTTGGGGTATTTTGATGGTATTCCTCTTACAGATGATATTTTCCTTCAAGATTCTTTAAACGATTTCATAGCAGATGGCCGAAAAACATGGCGTGCTGTACGTAATCGTGTTGCTGAAATTTTTGATTCTAATAACGAAACACTAAAAAATAATACCAAGCACAAAGAGATCATTTGCTTCAGGCTAGATGAAATTGAAATGCAAATGCCTGTGCATGTTGGTGATTATACAGATTTTTATTCAAGCAAAGAGCATGCTACCAATGTAGGTTCTATGTTTAGAGATCCAGATAATGCACTTTTACCTAATTGGCTACACATTCCGGTTGGGTATCATGGTCGCAGTTCATCTATTGTTACAACCCATATACCAATACACAGACCTCAAGGACAAACCATGCCTGAAGGTGCAGACAAACCTGTTTTTGGACCAAGTAAATTGGTAGATTTTGAATTAGAAATGGCATTTATTACTACAGATGCTAATGATCTTGGAGAGCCAATTCCAATTGAAGAAGCTGAAGAATATATCTTTGGATTAGTCGTTTTTAATGATTGGTCAGCGAGAGATATTCAAAAATGGGAGTATGTACCCTTAGGACCTTTCTTAGCTAAGAATTTTGCATCGTCCATGTCACCATGGATTGTAACACTCGACGCTTTAGAACCTTTTAGAGTGGCAAGTCCAAAGCAAAACCCTGAACCATTACCTTATTTAAAAACAAAAGGAAAGCATAGTTTTGATATTAATTTAGAAGCCAGTATTATTCCTAAAGGCGGAAAAGAAACTACAGTTTGTAAAACAAACTTTAAATACATGTACTGGAACATGGCGCAACAATTAGCACATCATACAATTAATGGTTGTCCTGTAAATGCTGGAGATATGATGGGTAGTGGTACCATTTCTGGTCCAACAGAAGACTCTTACGGTTCCATGCTAGAGTTAACATGGAAAGGTACTAAGCCTGTGAAATTAAAAGATGGTACTGAGCGTAAATTTATAAACGATTACGACACAGTGGTAATGCGAGGCTATTGCGAAAACGAAGATGTACGTATTGGTTTTGGTCAAGTAAAAACACAATTACTGCCTGTTTTTAATCCTAAAAAGAAAAAATAAAATTTAATTACATACACATTACCGTAAAGCGCTATTAATTAGCGCTTTATTTTTTTGGCACGAAGATTGGTTTATACTTTGTATAACCAATAAAATACAAGATTATGAAACGATTTTTACTATGTACAGTCCTTGTTTCGGTACTCGTATCTTGTAGTGCCAAAAAACAAATTGAAGAAGCCATCAGTCATGGCAACTATGACCAAGCCATTTCTGAAGCATTAAGAAAATTAGAAAACAACAAAGACAAAAAGCGTAAGCAACATTATGTAATCATGCTAAAAGAAGCTTACGATAAAGTCTTAACAGAAGATTTGGCACAAATTGAACATCTAAAAAAAGATGGCAATCCTGAGTTATACAAAACTATTTATGAAAGTTATGCTGATTTAGAAGCTAGGCAAAATGCCATAAAGCATGTAATACCTCTAAAAATAAATGGTAAAACCATAAGCTTTACATTTAACGATTATAGTAACGAGCTGGTTGAATACAGATATAAAACCTCAGACTATTTGATGGATAAAGGTCTTGATTTGTTAGATACTGAAGACAAGTTCAATGCACGTGAGGCGTATACCCTTTTTGATTATATAGATAGCATTAACCCAAATTTTGAAGATGTTAGAGACTTAATGCAGGAAGCACATATTAAAGGTATGGATTATGTACATGTGTCTATTTTAAATGAAACGCATCAAATTATCCCACAACGTTTAGAGGCTGAACTTTTAGATTTTAACACCTATGGTCTAAACCAATTCTGGACAACATACCATGCCATTGCAGACAACACTATAGATTATGATTTTGCTATGGAACTGCAATTAAAAAGAATCAACATATCTCCAGAACGTGTTAATGAGAGACAGTTGTTAAGAGAAAAGCAAATTGTCGATGGTTGGGAATACCTTTTGGATGATAATGGTAATGTAGCCAAAGACAGCTTAGGCAATGACATTAAAGTTGATAAAATTGTAAATGTTAGAGCTAGGTTCTTTGAGGTATTACAAACCAAATCATCTCAGGTTATTGCAGATGTGGTTTACAAAGATTTAAAACAGAATCAGGTTATTGATGCCTTTACCGTAGATAGCGGATATACATTTGAAAATGTCTTTGGACGTTTTAAAGGAGATAGAAGAGCGCTTAACAGAGACGATGTCAACTTATTAAGACAAAGACAATTAAGTTTTCCAAGTGATGAACAAATGGTCTATGACTCTGGCGAAGACTTAAAACTTAAACTAAAAAATATTATTAGTTCTTATAGATTGAATAGTTAAAAAAAGAAAACCTCTCAAAATTTGAGAGGTTTTCTTATGCAAATATATTGACCAATCATCTTATTAGTAACAAACAAGTATTCTCTAATGACTTGGTTCCCATATTAATCGTAAGAAAGAACTCAACCTTTCATTTTCTCTACTAACAGGAATACCAGCCACAATACCAATCATTAAATTATCTGCAATACTTACTCTCATTTGAGGTCGCATTGTCATGTCAAAGTCGTCCGTATCAAAAGTCTTGTTAAACTCAATTCCTATAAAGTTCCTCGTTCCTGAAATCATATAATGAAAACTTGTATTGATATCATAACTTGTATGAAACTTATTTGAACTAAAATTCTGTTCAATCATTGGCCCAGTATAAACTAATGAATGAAAATTATTTCCCCAGCGTTTAGCTACAACCAAAAAAGGATTGTAAATATTCCCTTTAATAAATGGCTCGCCAAAATCTCTAAAATTCGAAAGTTCAAACTCATTAATATATCCAACTGCCATAGAAGTAGCCATGGCTTCATTTACATAAAACGACCACTGAGCTGCAATCTTTATACTATTTAATCTATTGGACGGAGTCAAATTATTAGGAGTTCCATTTGTAGGAGAATAAAAAGTAAATGGAAGTTCTACTTCTAAACCCAATCTATCAATAGGTGCCCATTCATATTCTATAAGGGCTTCATAAGAGTCGTATTCTAGGTTGTCCGTTAAGCCCAATCCTATGTTCCATTCCCTTTCTCCTTTTCTAGCACCCAAATCACGGATTAAATCTATATATAAAGGTTCTGCATGAAAAACTTTAGCTGGTAACGTTTCATTTTTATTTTTTTCGGTATTTAAACTATCCTTTTCGGCACCCAATGTTTGGGCATAAGTATTTTGAAATGATGCCAATAGTACAATTAGCACCAATAATTTTTTGATGTACATTTTTAATTTATTTTAAAGTATATAGTATTGCCCTGTCATTTTCCTAAGAAGGATACAGGGTAAAATAAAGTCCTAAAAACAAATTAAAACTTAGGTGGAGGACCGACTATTTCCTTGAAGCCATTTGTTAATGCAAATTCAAATTCTGGAAAAGTCTTTTTATGTTTGAAGTAAAAATTATTTAAAAAACTCTCTTCGTTACTCGCATAAACCAAAAAATCTATTTTCACATTTTTTTTAGTGTTATGATCCTCTCTATCTGGGTCATCATATTCTTTTATAGCATCTTCAAAACCTAAAACCTTTTCTAAAATAATTTCTATAATACTTTCTTGATCATTAAATGATAAATCCTCAGGCAGATAATTAGGGCTTAAGTCTGCAGTATCTACACTAATATTCAATAGGTAAAGACCCATTAGCGCCCAAAGAAATTTAGTAAAAAAGCTATGTCGAAGTCTATTTGCCACTGCACAATATTAATGCTCTTTTTTCGATTTATAAAACAAACTGTTCCTAATAAAATTATAAAATATGAAGGCGAAGACTAAAAAGCAGGTAATAAAAAAAAACCTAAAAATTGAGAAGCTTTTAAACATGATGTTTATTGTTAAAATATTGGAACTATTACAATTTTTCCTTAATCCATAGCAAAGTTTTGAATATAAGTGTACATACTGTTTCCTTCGTACCCATAACAACCAACATATTCCCAATTTGGATTTAGCATATTATAACGATGACCTCTGCTACTAATTCCAGCATCTATCAATAATTGAATTACCAAAACCCTTGCATTTTTTCTTC
>JASBSE010000256.1 GCA_030149115.1 Winogradskyella sp.
TTTTTTAGGAACAAATTTGTCAATTACCCATACAATAAGGATGGTTAAAATTATAATACCAATTATAGCTGCAATTATCATTTTTTAGTTTTTATTTATTAATTAGCTCTCTCGCAAATCTACAATTTTTTTTTATTGGGAAAAACTATCTAAATAAAAATCATTCAAATTTCAAATAGGTTTTTTTATGATAGTATAATAATGGTATATTGCTCATAATTTAATTCTATATGATTACTAATGCTTCTGCATTTTATACACTCTTAAAGTCTAAGTTTCCATTTGCTGCTACCTCTAAACAAGATAAGGTATTAATGCAATTATCTCAGTTTATTTTTGATACCTCTTCAAATCAGGTCTATTTATTGAGAGGATATGCCGGAACCGGAAAAACCAGTATTGTGGGTACAATAGTGAATAATTTATGGCAAGCAAAAAAAAGTGCAGTATTGTTAGCACCAACAGGAAGAGCAGCTAAGGTTATTTCTAATTATTCTAAAAAGGAGGCATTTACAATACACAAAAAAATATACTTCCCTAAAAAAGAGAAGGGTGGAGGTGTAAAATTTGTTATGCAGCCCAATAAGCACAGAAATACCATATTTATTGTTGATGAGGCTTCAATGATACCAGATGCACCATCTGACTCTAAATTGTTTGAAAACGGATCTTTATTAGATGATTTAATGCAATATGTATACTCAGGTCATCAATGCAAACTATTATTAATAGGTGATAAGGCACAGTTGCCACCTGTAAAATCAGATTTAAGTCCTGCTTTAGATTCTGATAAGCTAAGTTTAAATTATAATAAAGATATTTCTGGAGTTGAGTTAGACGAAGTTGTACGTCAAGAACAAGACTCTGGGATTTTAGAAAATGCTACAGAAATACGAGCTACATTAGACTCTGGGTTTTATGAAAGCTTCAAATTCAATGTTGCTCCATATAAGGATATTGTACGTTTAGTTGATGGTTATGAAATTATGGATGCCATCAATGATGCCTATAGTAGTAATGGATATGAAGAAACAGCAATAATAGTTCGTAGTAACAAAAGAGCGAATCTTTATAATAAACAAATAAGAGAACGTATATTATTTAATGAAAGTGAATTGTCTGCTGGTGATTATCTAATGGTAGTTAAGAATAATTACTTTTGGATTAAACCAACAACAGAAGCAGGTTTCATTGCAAATGGAGATATAATTGAAGTATTAGAAATCTTTAGTATTAAAGAATTGTATGGTTTTAAATTTGCTGAAGTTAAAGTTAAAATGGTGGATTATCCGAGAATGCGACCTTTTGAAACTGTTTTACTTTTAGATACCATTGATGCTGAAAGCGCATCATTAAGCTATGATGATTCTAATAGACTTTATCAAGAAGTTGCTAAAGACTATGCAAATGAGACCAGTAACTACAAGCGTTTTTTAGGAGTTAAAAACAATAATTATTTTAACGCCTTACAAGTAAAGTTTTCTTATGCCATAACGTGTCATAAGTCTCAAGGAGGTCAATGGAACACTATTTTTGTGGAGCAACCTTACTTGCCAAACGGCATGGATAAAGATTACTTACGTTGGTTATATACAGGAGTAACACGTGCAAAAGAGAAACTTTATCTTATAGGATTTAAAGACGAAATGTTTGTTCAAAACGACGTCAATTAAAAGAGAAAACTTTATTTTTGAATACCGATAAAGCAGATATATGAAGATTATATCCATGATTCCTGCACGATACAGTGCATCTCGTTTTCCAGGCAAATTAATGCAAAATTTAGCTGGAAAATCAGTAATACTCAGAACCTACGAAGCAACAGTGGCTACAAATCTTTTTAGTGAAGTATACGTTGTAACAGATAGTGAGATCATCTACAATGAAATAGTTGATAATGGCGGGAAAGCTATAATGAGCCAAAAAGAACACGAATCTGGTAGTGACAGAATTGCAGAAGCAGTAGCTAGTGTAGATTGTGATATTGTAGTTAATGTACAAGGAGATGAGCCTTTTACGGAGGCTGAAAGCTTACGGAAAGTACTAGAGGTCTTTAAAGAAGACCAACAAAAAGAAATTGATTTAGCATCTCTAATGGTAGAAATCACAGATTGGGACGAAATCAACAACCCAAATACTGTTAAAGTTATCGTAGATCAAAATAACTTTGCTTTATACTTTTCTAGAAGCCCAATTCCTTTCCCGAGAGATAAACAAGCAGGAGCACGTTATT
>JASBSE010000259.1 GCA_030149115.1 Winogradskyella sp.
AATTGATATTGATAAAAATGAAGTGGATGATGCTCTTGGTATTACCGCTGTGCCAACGTACTTATTTATAAAAAATAGTTCTAATCTAGAACAGATAGAAGGGTCTATGAGTAAAGAAATGATGGAACGCTATATAAAAAAACACATGGATGGTACAGATGAAGAAATCGTTATAACATCTACTGAAGGCTATTTAGACGGAACTAAATACGATGTATGGGATAAGCATGGTGATTCTGACGAGTTTGGGCAAGATGTGTTAGATAGTATTTGGGATTCTTGGGAAAAATTAAATAGTCTGTCCTGGCATGCTTATGAAGAGCACGATAACGTAAAAGATTTACTAAAGGCTATTAAAGCTATTGAACGATCTATAGAATTAGAGGCTAATTATTACAATACAGATACTCATGCAGCATTGTTATACAAAACAGGTAACTATACTAAAGCTTTAAAAGTGGCAAAAAAGGCTATCGACTATGCTAAAAGTGAAGAACTTTCTTACGAAGACACTTCTGAATTAATAGAAAAAATTATTGAAGAAATGTAATTGTATTAATTTGTCTAAAATAAAAAAAGCCCAGAGTTATCTGGGCTTTTTTAGTTATGTGTAAAATGTAAACTTATTTTTTTACAGATGTTATAACCACATCAGATTTAACTTCTTGTCCTTCAATAGAAAAAGTCATGTTAACCTCAGATTTTATAACGTTTCCTGTTTTAATCTCTATACTACTTTTACCATTTAATGTACCTTCAGAAGCGCCAGCAATTGTTCCTGTTACTTTAATTTCTACAGTATCTTCTGTGATAGAAGTAACTTCATAAGTGCTTTCAATACTCATGCCTTTTTGCTCTTTGCTAGCCGACCATTTAGATCCAACTTCTACAGCTTCTTCAGGATAAACCATGCCGCTCATATTGTCTTTAAAAGAGCTAACATCAGCTAAACCAGTTTTAATTTCTGTATCTTTAATATTACCAAGCTTATCATTTTCAATTATCATAACAGTTTCCATAAGCTTTTTCATTTCAGAGTGTGCACCTTTAGCAAATTCGTCCATTTCAGATTCATCCATGGTAGAATCGTAAACCATACTTTGTCCCATATAGTCCATAGTCATTTTTATTTTGCTAAACGTAGCTTCCGTTACAATATTATCGTCTTCAACATTAGTAACATTAAGATTCATAGTCATAGAAATGCCCATATCCATAAGCTCTCCCATATCTTGATTCATTACTGTTTTTATTTCATAATTATCACCTTTCTCATAGTTTAAACGTAATAAAACTTTGTCTTGCGAAAAGCCTAAGATGCTAACACACAGCAATAGGGCTAATAGTACTTTTTTCATTTTTTATTTTTATAAATGTTATACGAGCAAATATAAGATTTAAAACGAGTTAGCA
>JASBSE010000151.1 GCA_030149115.1 Winogradskyella sp.
GTGTAGGTGAATGCCGGCATTAGCAAAAGCAAATAATGGTAACACTATAAAATTCACAAATGGATTTAGGGCATTTTCAAGTTTTTGAAGTGGTGTTTCAGCCTCTGAACTTGTAACTTTAATTTCTTCGAGTATTTCTAACTGGGAATGGGAAATTAGCGAACCTTTTACAGGTTTTTCTTTATTAAACTTTTTGTGTAATGCAGAAAGGCGTTTTAAAAATGTAGCTTCGTTAATTTTTACACGACCAGGTATTGCTAAGGCTGTTAATATGCCAGCAATGGTAGGGTGTACTCCTGAGAAGAAGAAAGCTAGCCAAACACCGCCAATACCTATGGTGGCGTAGAACCAAGTTTTTCTAACACCTGCATAATTTCCAATAATTAATAATCCAAAGAAAAGAAAAGCGTGAAATAAATCCATCGTAGATATACCAGAAGTGTAAAACAGCGCGATTACCAACACACCTCCCAAATCGTCCACAACGGCGAGTGTTACCAAGAAAACTCGTAATGCAATGGGTAAGCGTTTTCCGAAAAGAGCCAGCACGCCCAGAGAAAAAGCAATGTCGGTGGCCATAGGTATTCCCCAACCCTGTGATGCTTCGCCACCAGTATTAAGGATAAAATATATAAGGGCTGGAAAAACCATTCCACCAATAGCTGCACCAATGGGCAATATAGCATTTTGAGGTGTTGATAGCTTACCGCCCAATATTTCTCTTTTCAATTCTAAGCCTACCTGAAGAAAGAACAGAGCCATCAATGCATCATTAATCCAGAGTAGTAGAGGCTCAGTCAATTGAAAATTACCGATGCTAAATGAAATAGTAGTATTTAGTATATTTTGATAAGTGTTTTGCCAAGGTGAATTAGCCCATAGCATAGCTATTATCACTGCCACTAATAGTACAATACCTGTGTTACTAAATACTTTATTAGTAATGTTCCATACGCTATTATGTAATGCCCTTTTAATCATTGACCGATGCGTTTTTTACTGCGGTTTGCGAATTGGCAATAGATTTTGAATTTGATGCTTTACTGAAATTTCTAATAATCAGGCGGTTGCTCTTTTCGTAAGTGAAATAGCTTACCGCCCAATTAAAACCAACCATCAATCTATTTCTAAAACCGCTTATGGACATTAAGTGTACGATAGACCATAATAACCAGGTGAAATAACCTCCAAATTTGAATTTGCCTAAATCGGCTACTGCTTTTCGTTTTCCTACCGTTGCTAATGCCCCTTTGTCCTTATATTCAAAAGGTTTTACGCCCTCATTCTTCATTAATTTTAATAATACTTTGCCCAAGTATTTACCTTGCTGAATCGCTGTTTGTGCAACTTGTGGATGCCCTTTTGGTGTATTTTCGGTAATCACAGCCGCTATATCACCTATGGCAAAAATGTTTTCGTAACCTTCTACCATTAAAAATGGATCTGTTTTTAAGCGGTTGCCTCTAACCACATGCTTTGCATCAATACCTTCTGGGAATTGCCCTTTGACACCTGCGGTCCAAATCAGGTTCTTTGCTAAAAAGGTCTTGCCACTTTTTGTAGAAACTTTATTGCCATCGTAATTAGTGACAGATTCATTAAGAAGTACCTTTACATTTAAATCTTCTAAATACCTTAAGGTTTTTGAGGATGCTTTGTTTGACATTGTGCTCAAAAGCTCTTTTCCGGCTTCTATCAAATAAATATTCATTATGGAAGATGAATATTCTGGATAATCCTTTGGAAGGATGTATTTGCAGAATTCTGCCAAAGCGCCTGCCATTTCTACGCCTGCGGGACCGCCACCCACAATCACAAAATTGGTTAGCGCATCACGTTCTTCATCATCACAGGTAATGGCCGCTTGTTCGAGATTCTGTAACATCATATGGCGAATATTCAGGGAATCGCGAATATCCTTCATTCCCAAGCTATTTTCTTCAACTGTATTCATTCCGAAGAAATTGGTAGTGGTACCTGTTGCTAATACAAGGTAATCGTAATGAATATTTCCTTTGTTAGTTTTTACAACATTTGAAGAAGGTTGAATTTCTTCTACTTCTGCCAATCGGAAAACCACATTTTTATATCCGTTAAACTGCTTTCTAAAAGGAAACACTATACTATCAGGCTCTAGGGCACTAGTTGCCACTTGGTAAAGCAATGGCTGAAATTGGTGAAAGTTATTTTTGTCAAATAAAACGACCTGTACTTCTTTGTGTTTTAATTTTTCTACCAAAGCCAAACCTGCAAAACCACCACCTACAATAACCACACGTGGCCAATGGGTATCCGGCAGACATATATTGTCCGTTGCTTTACAAGCCGATTTTGATTCTATATTGTGTATAGGTTTATCTTCCATATTCATTTTAAACTCACTACCTGTAGTAAAATGGTTTCTAACCGTTACTCTTATCCCTTGCTATCATCACCGAACACCTAGCGTGAGTAGCCAAGTATTGGGAAACAGACCCTAGTAACAAACGTGATAGCGCGCCTTGACCTTGAGAGCCAACTACAATTAAATCGGCGTCCCATTCTTCAGCTTTTTCGAGAATCACATTTTTAGGTAACCCACTAACAACACTAGTGGTTATGGTAAGTGTTTTATTGATGTTCTTAAGGGTGTCACTAGCTTCCGATATAATTTTTTCACCCACTTTTTGAGCACCACTTATAAATTCTTCAAAATAATTGTTCAAGCTACCACCGGTCGCCATTAATTCTGGCCCTAGGGCTGTGGGAAATTCGTAAACGTTTATGACGTGAATTTCAGTATTTGGTGGCAAGTTCATTCTATTAAGTTGTTCTACAGCTGTTTTGCTGAAATCTGAACCGTCTATTGCCAATACAATTTTCATAATTTTATAGTTTGTTAATAGAAATATATTAGGCTCAATTGTTATTTATAAAGCTTTGGGCATCTTGTTTTGAAGCAAAATAATAGACGCTGCCTTTACTTTTATCCTGAACGATAACAGCGTTTGCTTTATCTACTTTTACATCATTAATAGGATTGCTTCCAAAGCGAACGTTATCTATATTTTTCTGCAGTTTATCAACACAACCTTGACAACAGCCGTAATAGGTTGTGCCCTCAACATCTATGGGTATTTGTTCTACCCCCATAAACCTGTCGTTTACCATACAGACTTTATCGTTTGGCACGATTTCATAGGTTGTTTGAGAAGCAACAGTTGAATTCATTTGAATGGGTTTTGTTTTAGTGACTGAAAGCAATGCCGTTTCAGTCTTATCTTTTTTATCATTGGCACACGATAACAGTATTATTGAGGCAAAAATTAAAAATAGGATACTGATGAGTAGCTTGTAGATTTTTCTGCTTGGATTTTCTACCGTTCCTACCATAGGTTCATTACTCTGTTGTTTAAAATGTCTTTGTTTCATTTTTAAATTATTATTAATTATGAGTTGTTTTATGTAAGCTTATTAGTTTATGCCAGTATAAGTGTTCATATAAGCCAGACCAATACATTCCAAAGGTGAAGGCAAATAATAATTCCTCAATGGGAATGCCTAGGACAAGAATATGGGTTAGGTTGTCGAGATTCCAGTACAGTTCGACATATCGGGGATAAAATGGAAGGATACTTCCAAAGTATATGAAGTATAATACCGTAAACAAGATGCCCCCAACCCATATCTTTCTTTTTAAATCTGGGCGACAGTACAATGTTGCTAAACCACCTAGGAACATCGCTATAGTTCCACAATAAATATGGTTTAATGATGTAAATAGCGCTAAAATTAAAAACACGATTGCTGGTACAAATAAGCTGTATATATGCAAGCGATGTCTTCTGTGATTTCGCTCAGTATGCGTTATTTCTTGCAAGGTTTGTCTAAAAATAAGATTATAAAGTACCACACCAATACCACCGATTGCAAAAGAAAAAATGAGACTTTCGATATCAAACCTTGTTTTTGCAGCCAAATCAAAAAGTGAAGGTGGCATCCAATATTCTGGCACAAACAATGGTTCTGTTAAACCAAAAGGCATTGTAATCAGGCTCATCTTGAGCATTTCTTTTCTAGAATCTTTCTTGAAGAGATAGATTACCGCCCAAAGCGCCAGGATAATTAATGACCATATAAACCAAACGTATTGCATAAGATGTTACAAGCCTTTATTTTTTTATTTTGAGTTGTGCATTGTAAAATGCCCCAATACAGGCACCAACCAGCCAACCCAGTATGAAGGTCTGTATGATTCCTAAACCAGCTTCCCACAATGGAACATCCATTCTGATTATACTTGTAGTGTCCAATCCGTGCAAAAGACTGTTGAAAAAATCGATTGTGCCTTCCCTACCTGCGGTTGACATCACTATCATACAGCCTAAATAGATTAATGCTCCCGTAAGACCGAAAGCAAATCCTAGTTTTTTTACGTTTAATCGATACATAATTTTATAGTTTTGAATTAATTATCTGATTTTAGAATCTTTTTTGATTCTTCATATTCTTCCTTGGATATCTCGCCTTTTGCAAAGCGTTTTTTAAGAATATCCATTGGGTTGTCTTTCGTTTTTTGATATGGAATATCTGCTGGGATGAAAAATATCCAAGCAAGAAGTATAATCCATATAATCCACCATATTAGGTGCATACCTCCAAAGTGTCCGTCGTAAAAATGCATAATGTTTAGTTTTAAATTGTTAATGATTTATTTTTGAAATTGTATATCCTTTGAGTTCATCAAGTTGCTTTTGTATGTCTTCAACCGAGAGCGTTTCGTTCATAGTGATAATTGTAGCCCCTTTTGGTGCTAGAAAAATTTCTGCTTTTTCGATATTAGGATGCTTCTCCAAGATGTTCTTGACCCTAGTAATACATCCGCCACAACTGATTCCGCTTATTTGAAATTTTTGTTTCATAACATTTGCTATTAATGATGTTGATGTCCTTTTCTTTTCTCTGTTGAACCATCATCAGACTGCTTTTCATTATGTTCGTGATTATTATGGTTTCCA
>JASBSE010000152.1 GCA_030149115.1 Winogradskyella sp.
AATGGATTTAAGTAATTTAAAACCTGCAGAAGGTTCAGTTAAAAATCAAGGAAAACGTGTTGGACGTGGTCAAGGATCTGGTAAAGGTGGTACTGCGACAAGAGGACACAAAGGTGCTAAGTCACGTTCAGGATACTCTAAAAAATTAGGTTTCGAAGGTGGTCAAATGCCTTTACAAAGACGTGTTCCTAAGTTTGGATTTACTAACATTAATAGAGTAGAATATCAAGGTGTAAACTTAGATACTTTACAAGAGTTAGTAGATGAAAAGAAAATTAAGGATACTGTAGATTTTGAAACACTTGTATCATTAGGTAAAGCTGGAAAGAACGATCTAGTTAAAATCTTGGGTAGAGGTGAGTTAAAAGCAAAATTAACAGTAACTGCACATAAATTTACTGCTACGGCAAAAGCTGCTATTGAAGCTGCTGGTGGTGAAGCTGTAACTTTATAAGATATAAAGATGAAGATAATAGAAACATTAAAAAACGTCTGGAAAATCACTGAGCTTAAGGATAGAATTATTCTAACCTTAGGCTTGTTATTAGTTTACCGTTTTGGTGCTCAGGTGGTTTTACCAGGTGTAGATTTTCCAAAGTTAGCTGAACTTCAGAGTTCTGCAGCACAAGGTGGTTTATTATGGCTTATTAATGCATTTACAGGTGGTGGTTTTTCTAAAGCCTCTGTGTTTGCTCTAGGTATTATGCCTTACATCTCTGCGTCTATCGTTGTACAACTTATGGGTATTGCAATCCCTTATCTACAGAAACTTCAAAAAGAAGGTGCTAGTGGACAAAAGAAGATTACTCAAATTACACGATGGTTAACTATTGGAATTTGTTTGGTTCAAGCACCTGCTTATTTAGGTACCATTCCTTCTTTATCTGGGCTTCAATCAATCAACCAAATGTTAATACCTGGCTTTTCAGAAAGCATTTTCTATTTCTCATCAGTAGTCATCCTAGTAACAGGTTGTGTATTCGCGATGTGGTTAGGTGAAAAAATTACTGACAAAGGTATAGGTAATGGTATTTCATTATTAATTATGGTTGGTATTATTGCAACTTTACCTCAGTCGTTTGCACAAAATATGTTCTCTAGATTAGAAGGTGGAAATGGTGGATTTATGATGATTTTAATAGAATTAGTTATTTGGTTCTTAATCATTTTAGGTGCAGTATTTTTAGTAATGGCCGTTCGTAAAGTAGCAGTTCAATATGCTAGAAGAACAGCTTCTGGAGGCTATGAGAAAAATGTATTTGGATCTCGTCAGTTTTTACCATTAAAGTTAAATGCTTCAGGTGTAATGCCTATCATATTTGCACAAGCGATTATGTTCGCGCCTGCTTATATTGGTAAGTTATTTGGTCCTGAAAGTGGTGTAGGTCAATGGATGCAAACTAATTTTCAAGATATTTTTGGATTTTGGTACAACTTTGTGTTTGCATTATTGATTATAATATTTACATATTTCTATACTGCAATTACAGTACCAACAAACAAAATGGCAGATGACTTAAAGCGCAGTGGTGGATTTATACCAGGAATTAGACCAGGTACTGAAACAGCTGAGTATTTAGATAAAATCATGTCTCAGATTACGTTACCAGGATCTATTTTCTTAGCCTTAGTAGCTATATTTCCTGCTTTTGTTTATCAATTAGTAGGAGTGCAACAAGGTTGGGCATTATTCTTTGGTGGTACATCACTATTAATCATGGTTGGTGTGGCTATAGATACTATGCAGCAGATTAATTCTTATTTATTGAATAAGCATTATGATGGCTTGATGAAAACGGGAAAAAACAGAAAATCTGTTACCGCATAATTATAAAAGGATTAAAATGTTCAATAAAGTTTAGGCAAGGTATTTGTT
>JASBSE010000154.1 GCA_030149115.1 Winogradskyella sp.
AAGAATGGTTTTACGATTTAGAAGGATAATTATTAATTAAAAACTATATAAAATGTTACAGATAATCGAATTAAAAGAAAAAAATATTGTTGCAACAAAAGCTTCGGGCAAATTGAGAAAAGAAGATATAGAAAAAATCCACCCACTTATCCACGCCATACTGGACAAGGGAATGAAAGTCCGTTGGTATTTTGAGATGGAAAACTTTACAGGTTGGGATTTACCTGGTTTATGGGAAGACCTGAAAATGGACACAGCCCACGCCACGGACTATGAAAAGATTGCTATGGTTGGAGATAAAAAATGGCAGAATTGGATAACCCAATTTATGAAGCCTTTTACGAACGCCGAAATTAAGTATTTCAATATAGACCAAAAGGAAGATGCCAAAAATTGGATTGAGAGCCAGTAAGCTTACTTCCATAAAAGACAGACGATGAATAAAAAGAATATTTTTATTACCATACTAATTGGGTTTGCCATAGGTGTTTTTATCCTTCAACCTTTGGGGATAACAATTTTCACGTTTAGCAGCCAGAATTACGAAATCAATTGGTGGCAATATTTAATAAATAATTTCATTGAAATTTTGAATATCAATGGGAATCAAATTTTTGAGAACATTCTGTTTGGACTATTAGGTGCCAGTGTTGCGCTGATGTATTATTTCGGTAACAGAGAAAAGGATATAGATAATAAGTAGCGGTAACTGGTTATGTGAAAGAGTGAAATTTTTTATTTAAAATAAATTAAGTGATACCTTAATTAATAGCAGGCAGCTTTTATGATGCTTCTTAAAGCAAAATGATTAATAGCATTAAAAGCAAAAGTAGAAGCTGCTTTTTTTTTGTTATAAAATTAAAGATGGATATTATGAATGTTAAACATTGTATTTTAATAATCTTGTTGGTTAGTTATTATAAAGTAAACGCCCAAAAAATTTATACAACTGAAGAAGGTCATATTATGATGATGACTTTGGTTGATGATAAAGCCGTCAAGGCAGAAAGCCATAAATTGGCCTTATATCTTGATTATGATTCCAAAGTGGTTAACGGTGTACTCGACCTTAAGACTTTATCAACAGATAGTCCTAAAATCAATACCATTTTACAACAGCGGGAAAACCCTTTAATACTGCGGTTTACTGGCACAATTCCATCACAAGATTTTTTATCAAAACGGCACGACCCTATCAACTTTAATTGGCTGATAGATGTTACTTATCAAGGGAAATCCTTTAAATCACAATTTAAAGCAACCATTACCCATATAGAACAAGGAGTAAGTATGTCCTGCCTGATAAGT
>JASBSE010000155.1 GCA_030149115.1 Winogradskyella sp.
GATGGATTAAAGACCATAGCCCAAAAATCAGTGACTTCTGCCCTAGCAGTTAATCCTTCGCCAACAATATGATATCCAGCTGGTGTTTGTTGCCAGCTATTAGCTACAACTATCCAAACTGCCGAAAACATTGATCCTAAAAACACACCGATAGTTGAAATGAAATGTACTTTTGGAGATACACGATTCCAACCGAAAATTAAAATCCCCAGAAAGGTACTTTCGAGACCGAAAGCAAATAAACCTTCAGCAGCTAAAGCACTACCGAAAATGTCTCCTACATATTTTGAATATACAGACCAATTGGTACCAAACTCAAACTCCATGATGATTCCGGTTGCAACACCAATACCAAAAGTAATGGCGAAAATTTTCAACCAAAAACGCGTTAAAATTTCATACTGTTTTTTACCTGTTTTTAGGTATAACCCTTCAAAAATCACCATGATTAAACCTATACCAATACTTAAAGGTGGATAGATATAATGAAAAGCTACTGTGAAGGCAAATTGGATTCTGGCGAGGATTTCGGTATCCATATAAAAATTTTTTTCAAAGATATAGATGATACAAAATTACTACTGTAACCTTTATTACAAAATAGGGTTTCCAAATTGGAAACCCTATTTCTTCTTTCATTATTTTAATACTTCTTTTAAAACAGTCTCCTTATCTAATTTTTTAGTACAGAAAAACCAATCTTTACATTCTAAGTCATCAGTATTGGTCATACGCTCTTCAGCTACTCCACAAGAACCAGCAGGTGAAATAATTACATCTTTACCTGGTTCCCAATCTGCTGGTGTTGCCACGTTAAACTTATCAGAGGTTTGCATTGCTATTAACGCTCTATAAATTTCGTCAAAATTTCTACCTAAACTTAACGGATAGTATATGATAGCCCTAACCATACTTTCTGGATCAATAAAGAACACGGCTCTAACAGCTTGGGTTTGATGTTCACCCGGTTGGATCATTCCGTATTTTTTGGCTACATTCATCGTAATGTCTTCAATTAATGGGAATTTCACTTCAATATCTTTCATCCCATTGAACTCAATTTTATCTTTTATGGTTCTTAACCATGCTATATGGCTGTACAATCCATCAACAGACAAACCAACTAATTTACAATTCGCTTTGTTAAACTTTTCTTCTAAATGGGCGAAAGTCATAAACTCCGATGTACATACTGGTGTAAAATCTGCTGGATGGCTAAATAAAATTGTCCAGCTACCTTTATAATCTGATGGGAAATTAATCTCCCCTTGAGTAGTAACAGCTTTAAATTCTGGTGCTTTATCACCTATTCTTGGCATTGAAAATGTTTGTTGTTCTTGTGATGTTTCAGTTGTATTCATGATAAATTGTTATTTAAATAATTTATTCAAAATTAAAAAACAATAGTCTAAAGCTATGTAACGAATGTTACTTTAAGAGTAAAATCTAATGAGGAACTTTATCATGATATTTTGTAAAATTTATGACGAAAGTCAGTATGATAATTTTACAATAAGCATACTTTTGCAAAGCATGAAAATAGGCACTTACATTCTTTCTATATTGCTTTCACTTCTTATTCTATCTAATAGTCTAAGAGTGTCTATTACCTATGCTTACTATAAACTTGATCCTGTTGGGTTTATAGAAGCGCTTTGTGAAAATAAGGACAAACCAGAGTTACAATGTAATGGTAAATGTCACCTTAAAAAGGTAGCAGAATCGCAAGACAGCAATGAGAAAACACCAGAAAGTATTGTAGATTTTAAAGAGCTTATGTTAGTTTCTTATCCTAAAGA
>JASBSE010000166.1 GCA_030149115.1 Winogradskyella sp.
TACACAAAACCGATAAGCGCAACCAAAATTCTCTAAAATTTATACCCAAACTTAAAGCCTAAGGTAAAATTAAGGTGATTTTCGCTATTTAATCCTTCAACATTACGTCTTCTAAAATCATGATGCCCACGGTCATCTATAAGCGTGTCTGTTTCTGGGTTATAGTTTCTATTATGGTTTTTAATATCAAATAGACGCACTCCAAAACCAGAGTATAAATCAATAAAGAGTTTTTTGCCAATAGGATAGTTTAACCCGTATTTTATATTAATTATATTTACTGATTTGCGTACTACTAATGTTTCGTCAATAGTAAATGTAATCTCATCGAGTTCTCTAGTATAACTGATGTCTTCATTAAATTGATAGCGGATAAAACGAGTCTCTAAGCCAATATATTCATTTACTCTTGGGTTACTAGATATACTCAGCAGGTTATAATATTTTAGTTCGTACCTAAAGGCTCTTCCTTTGTCTTCAACAAGTCTTAGTTTGGGATTTCTACCACTTCCAAGTCTTTCGGTAAATACAGTACCGTATTCTGCACTTACGCTTAGCTTATCGGTAATAAAATACTCTGCGCCTAAAGTAAGCATAGGTTGCGAAAAAATATCCATAGCTTTTAATGGTGAGGTATATACAAAAATGTCATTCCTTTTAAAGTGAATAGGTTTGCTGTTTAGATTAAAAAAGGTATTCTGTGTACTATCAATGTCAAATTGTAAATGTCTCTTGTAAGAAAAACGTTTAGGATTGGTAAGGTCAACCAAAAAACCTATATAATAAGGTGACATTAAGTTTAAAAAATAGATACCAGAGGTTCTTTTTCTAAAGGCAAATTCTGTTGAAATGCTATCGTTAGAAAGCTCAAACTTTAGTGAATCTTTTGAGCGCAACGGAAAAATGGTAACATGATCTTCTTTTACTAAAAACTCGTCACTATCAAATTTTACTTTAGTGTTTTTTGGTGCATGTATGTAGACTTTGTCTTTTTTACCATTAAGTATGGTAGCACATGAACAGAGAAAGCAAAAGCACACCAGTAAAAGTAGTTTGCGCATAAATTGGTTTAATTTAAGATGACAAAAGTGTAAAAAGGTTGCGTGAAAAGGTTGTGAAAAATTCCTTTTGCCAAGGTTAAATTAGCTCCCATGCAAAAGGTTGATTTAAATTTATTTTAGTCATAATATGTAGAATATTAATATATTTGGCTTAACCCTAATCTTAAATCTACCTACAAATGACAAGAATACTTCATCTTTTTGCAATTATCTTAACTTTAAATTTATCCTTTTCTCAAACTTCTGAAACTAACGGAACTACTTTAGAAGAGTACAACTATATGATAAGAGGCTACGAAATGCAGTTGTCTTCTGGTTTAGACATGAAAAGAGGTTATAAAGTTGATAACATCGATAATATTACCAGAAGTGATTATTCATTTAGTTTTAACGCTTTGGTAAGAGCTAAGGAGAATAAATTAGCTGGTATTTTAATAATAGCCAAGTCGGAAGTTTCTGGAAGAGTCTATTATTTAGGTATGCCAATAAACAACGCTCAATTGCAAAAATCATTTGAAAATGATATAAAAAATTGGGATGAGAGAATGACTACAGCTTTTGCACAAGCACTAGGAGAATTGTATTCTAAGCAAGCAATCTTAGACTATAAGGAAGAGAACAAAACCGAATAAAGATTTTTACTACAAATCTTTTCTTCAACCATTTAAGTAAACTTTAAGGCTTTAATAGCGTTATCTCTAGTCCATTCCCTTGGTATAGATACGATAAAGCCTTAACTTAGCTTACTTTCGTTATGTATGCCATTCAATTTTAGTATAGCAATATCTTGCTTTTACAATGGCATTTACCATATAATACCAAAATACGTTTATGAAGAACACCAAATTCATCTTTAGTATCGTTTTAATCCTTATCATTTTTGCTATAAAACCTATTGCCAACTGGGCATCGAACCAATGGAATATTGATTTATCGCTTGTGGTAGAACAGCGCAGAAATTTTATCATTGTGGCTATAGCGTGGTTTCTCATTATTCTATTGAGGCGTATAAAACGCCAAGTATTAAAACAATACGACATAAGTAAAGAAGACAACTTAAAATCCAGAAAAGTCTATACGCAATTCAATATTCTTGAAAAAGTGATAGTCTTTGTCATTATACTTACTACAATTGGACTGATATTGCTGTCTTTTGAAAGTATTAGAGAGATAGGTGTTGGTATTTTTGCGTCAGCTGGTGTGGCAGGTATCATTTTAGGTTTGTCAGCTCAAAAAGTGTTTGGTGCGTTGATGGCAGGTATTCAGATTGCCATAACACAACCATTTAGAATTGATGATGCTGTAGTCGTGGAAGGAGAATGGGGTTGGATTGAAGAAATTAACCTTACGTATGTGGTTGTAAGACTTTGGGACAAAAGACGTTTGGTATTGCCATCTACATATTTTTTAGAAAAACCTTTCCAAAACTGGACACGGTCTAGTGCAGATATCATTGGAAGTGTATTTCTGTACACGGATTACAATGTGCCTTTTGATGCTTTAAGGGCAGAGTTGAAACGTATTTTAAATACTACCGATTTATGGGATAAAAACGTACAAGTGCTTCAGGTGACAGATTCTAAAGAATTCACTGTGGAAACACGGATTTTAGTAAGTGCTAAAAACTCACCTACAGCTTGGGATCTTAGAGTATACGTTAGGGAAAAGATGATTGATTTCATCAGGGAAAATTATCCTGATAGTTTACCACGTACGCGTGTGACATTAACATAACCTAAAACAGAAGACAAAAAGGCTTAAATAATCTTACCGTCAACCATTGTTAACTTTCTATCAGCCATGTTGGCTAGTTCTTGGTTATGGGTAACGATGACAAACGTTTGATTAAACTCATCCCTCAGCTTAAAAAAGAGCTGATGTAGTTGCTCTGCAGATTCGCTGTCTAAATTACCAGAAGGTTCATCAGCAAAAATGATATTCGGTTGATTAATCAAAGCTCTAGCTACAGCAACTCGCTGTTGCTCACCACCAGACATGCTATTTGGCTTGTGGTGTATTCTATCTTTTAAACCTAAATAATCTAGCAATTCTATAGCACGTTTTTCGGCTTCAACTTTTGGTGTATTATTTATAAATGCAGGAATACAAACATTTTCTAAAGCTGTAAACTCTGGTAATAATTGATGAAACTGAAAGATAAAACCGATGTGCTTATTTCTAAATTTTGCCAAGGCTTTATCATTGAGTTCTGTGATAGATTGCCCGTTGATTTCTAGAGTGGTATCACTTTTAAAATCGGGTTTATCAAGTGTGCCTAAAATTTGAAGCAACGTGGTTTTACCAGCTCCTGAAGCACCAACTATAGAGATAATTTCACTTTCAGCAATGTTAATATCTACACCTTTTAAAACGTGTAAATCTTTATACGATTTTTGAATGTTAGTAGCTTTTATCATACAATAGCGAAAATACTATTTTTTAGTTTATTAGACGCTTTGTTTGCTGGACTTTTAAGTTATTAGATTTTAATAATATTTGGATAAAAACAGAGCTATCAATTTTGTGTTGAGAGACTAAAGAATTTACCAAAAATTAGGAGTTGATACCAAATCTTCTTTTGCGACTTGAAAGAAAGTTATTGGCTTGTCCACTTTGTGGTTTATCGTTCTTTTTAAAAATAGATTTAATACCATTAAAGTCTAAGAAATATTGAAGTCTTACAGAAATAGTATGTTGTATTGGCTGATCAAAAAGTGTATCTAGACTTTCAGAATAGCTATCTTGGGACATGGTATCAAAATTAAACAACTGATTTCTGTATAAAGCTGTTAAGAAACTGCCAGGAGCAAACTGCCATGAGTAGCTTAGGTCTATATTCCATGTACTAAAATTAATGTTTGGGGATTCATCAACGTTATCTACAGTATAACCTTGTTCTGTTGTAAGACGACCATTATCTAGTAAGGTAAAGAGCTCATCATCGTAATTTACAGTGTCCCAATAATGTCTAAATGTTAGTGCAAGCGAATTAAAAGGATTAAATGTATAGTTTGCAGAAATGGTATTGGTTACACGCTTACGATTACGCTCTCCAAAAATAGGCTGATCATCTTGGTAAGTAGCATAACCACGAGATCCGTTAGACATGTTTAAGTTAAAGCTATAAACCATAAGAAGCTTGTCGTTAGCCCTTACTCTTGGGCTTAAGGATAAGTTGTAGCCAAACAAATCTCTACCATCTTCAAAAATTTTATAAGCGTTAGCATTAACATCAAAAGCAAAAACTTTATTATAGTTAGAAGAATAATAACCACCTGTACTTGCTATACTTTCATAAATAAAATAGCGTCCATCTCGAGATTCAAAATAGTCGTACTGTTTACCAGGTTCCATATCTACCCAAAATCCATAATTGTTCAAAGTTTTGGTTTGGGCGTTATACTCTGCGCCAAAATTGGTGCCTGTAAAAGTGCCAGGATTAGCAAGGTTTCTGTAATTGATGTAAGCGTTTGCACTGTATCTGTTCAGGTTTCCTTTAGGTTCAAAAATCTGATACCATATATCAGCACCAAAATTGTTAAAGTTGTTTCTAAAGTTGAGTCCTAAATCATTGATTTCGTACTTGGTGTCGGCAAAACTATGGTCAAAACTATATCTTAAATTTCCGTGTGATTTGGCAATATAGAAAAAGGTACTGTAGCCTGTTTGTGTATTGTCAAACTGAGGATTTACATTACTCATTTTTGCTTCTCCTCTTATACGATAAGTGTTGCGTTTGTTTTGTAGGTTTGTAACTAATGCTGTAGCATTAGCGTCTCTAAACTCACCCTCGCGCATTACGTTAGTATTTATAAGACTTACCGAAGAATTACCATTAAACTGTTGGTCTACGACCAAAATGTTGTAATTGGTAAAAGGCTCTACAACCTCACGACGTTTTTCGTTTGTATCTGTATTGGTTACAGTGGCATATGTCTTTTCGGTAATAGCATTAAAAATACCAACACCTAGCCCTTTTTTGGTTCTACCCGAAACTTTTAAAGCGTTTAAAACTTTAACTTCTTCAGGTATATTTGCTTCTTCATTATCTGCTAACTGTAATTCACCACTTGGTTTACCACCTACACGTCTGGAAAAGAATAAATCTCCTTTGGAAAACAAATCTACACCTTCAGTAAAAAACTGACGCTGTTCTGAAAATGTTTGCTCAAAAGGACCAAGGTTTAAAACCACTCTGTCAAAACCTGCCTGACTAAAATCTGGAACCAAAGTAGCATCTAGCGTAAAGTTATCAGTAATTCCATATTTAACATCCATTCCAAAGGTTAAATCAGTATCTGTTTCTCCATCATAACTATTCAAAATTCCAGTTGAAAAAGGGTAGAGGTTTAGTCTTACAGGCGGCTTTAGATTTTTTAAACCAATAAGTTCACCATGATATAAGCCAATGTTTCCTTGAGTAGGGTCAAATGCATTCCAGGTATATTGTGATCGATCTCTTCTAAAATGTCTGTGAAACTGAAGTCCCCAAGTTGGTTCTTCCTGATCTGGAAAACGAAGCGTTCTATATGGTATTTCTATTTCAACTATCCAACCATCATCTACAATTTGTACAGCACTTTGCCAGACTGCATTCCAGCTAAAGTCTTCGCCAATACTAGGGTTTGCAATAGCATCTGCTTGCTGACCAGAGCTAAATACAAAAAATTCAGTATCGTTTTGTGCGTCATTATTAGGATTTAAAACAACTGCAAAGAAATCATTCTGACCAAAATTGTCTCGGGAAGTAAGCTGTTTCATGATTTTTGAAGGCTCGTCGTGCAGATAGGCAGCAACATAGATAGCGTCATCATCATAGCTCATTTTTACTTCTGTACGTTGCTCTTTTGGCAGTGTATTGCCAATATCTGGTCTAAACTGGATAAAATCTGTGGCTACATCTGCATTTTCCCAAATAGCATCATCTAAGACACCATCAATTTTTGGTTTGTTAGAAGCTCTGGCAATGTTAAGTATTTTTTTATCCTTAGTAAGAACTGTGTTTTCTTCTTGTGAATGTATCATACTACAGAAAAAAAGGATAAACAGAATGGAAAGAGAACGATGGTTCATGATGATTGATTGATGAATTCTTCGGTTTGTCAATAAAGACTAACACTTTTTATGAGTGTTACACTTTTAGCTTTTTAATTTTATTATTAAACCTCTATTAAGTTATTTTTTTACAAAACTAGGTTGTGACAGCATTGTAGCTTCTTAACTAAAAGTTAAAATACCATGGTATTGTTAACAGAATTAACGAAATGTAGTCAAATCATTAAATTTTGGAATACTTATTGCTTAATATTTAGTAGTTTAATAATTAAATATCTACATGAACACTTATAAAAAATTAGGACTTAGTATACTTTTTGATGCACTTGGTTATGTATCTTTTGTTTTTCCTCCTTTTGATGTTGTTTGGGCACCTTTATCTGCCTATTTAATGACAAAGATGTATAGAGGAAGAAAGGGAAAAGTGGCAGCGGTTATTTCGTTTGCGGAAGAAGCGTTGCCGTTTATGGATGTTGTACCTACATTCTCGTTAATGTGGTTGTACACCTTTGTTTTTAATAAAGAAAAAGCAAGTGTTGTAAAAGCATAAAAAAAGGCTGAATTATTAATTCAGCCTTTTTTTGTCTGTATTACAAAATAAAAAAGTTTACTGCACAGAAATAGCGTAGGTTACTTCTACGTCAGTGCTTCCTCCAGCACCAGCAGCAGTTCCGTCATTTGGTTTTGTTGGTTCGTGTTTTAAAACCACAGTAATACTACCTGTACTTGAAACACCTGTAGCTAAAGTAGTTTCTATACCTAATGGGTTGTTATTTATATCAACATCTGTTTTTGTAATTGTTAAACCAGCTGTGTTGGTATAGAAGAATTCATGCTCATCACCTTCTTCTTCAACTTCTAATGTAATATCGTCAGCAGGATTTTCTGTAGCATTTAATAATTGAATTGTACCAGTGTAAGTAGCATTTGCTGTAAATGGTCCAGAAATATTGTAAGTTCCATCAGCACCGCCTTCACCATCTAAATCAGTAAATGTTAGCGTTACTACATCACCAGCATCTGCATTGTTAGTTAATTGGTAAATAACCGTAGTAATTAATTCTTCTTCATGGTCGTGATCATGGCCATCATCATCACTAGAACAGCTTGTGAAAGCTAAACTAGACATAAAGAATACAGCTAATAATTTGATTGTATTTGATTTCATATTTTTTAATTTAAAGTTTGACATTTTTTATTTTTAATAATTGAGTTTTAGTTTTATGTTAAAATTTCTACCCAGATCATCAGCAAAATAACGCAACCTGTTTAAGTAGTTTCTGTAGGATACATTAAATAGGTTTTCAACATTAAACGAAACGTTTAGTGCTGATTTTTTAAAAACCTTAAAGCTCGCAGAGCTATTAAAGCTAAAAAGCGTATATGCTGAAGGTGTTGAACTTATGTCAACATACACATCGTCTTGTATTACAGGATCGAATGTGAAAAAATTATAATCTGGAAATCTTTTTTGTTGTAATACAGTATGTTGTTTTATACCAATTGATAATTGGTTAAGTTTTTTGTTATTATAGGTAATTGTATTTGAAAAATTTGTTGCAGGCATGTGTATAAGAGATGTGTCTTCTGAAATATTATCACCTCTTAACAAGCTTAAACTACCATTGTAACTAAATTGGTTAGATATTTTCTTATTAATATCTATATCTACACCAAAAATTCTTGCATCTACCTGGTTGTATTCCCAAACAGGAAAAGCACCTCGTATTGTTGTGGTTGTACCTATAGGAATGAGTTGTGCAAAATTATTGATGTACTTATAATAAGGGCTTACAGCGAATCCAAATTCATCATTATTTCGCTCAATAGAAGCTACAAATTTGTTAGCTACTTCTTTTTGCATGGTAAGCTTACCAATTTCTATTCTTGCAGCACTATGATGCAAACCATCGCTAAATAATTCTGAAGGATTAGGCATTCTTGAAGCCAATCCGTAATTAACTAATAGTTGAATATCATTTTCAAACTGTTTTGTTAAGCCCAAACTAGCAGATACATTATGAAATGTAAATTCAGGATACGTTAAGTATCTAGAATTTTCTATGACACCAGAGTTGAATTGAGGAAATAACTCATCATAATTGTAAGTATCATCCCAATCTGTAACTCTGTATTGCTTTTCTGCTTCTATACGAGAAAAATCATATCTAAATCCTGCGCTTATTTCGGTATTGTGGTTTAGATCGTAGTTACCTGTGGCATAAACTCCAGCATCATACTTATCAAAATCTGGTATTAATGGACTTACACCTGTGCCAGAGATGGCATCATTCTGTTGGTAACGCAAAAGAAAACCAGTATTTATGGTTAATTTATCTAAAGCATCAATACGTAAATTGGGCTGTAAGGATGTTGTAAATAACCTTAAATCTATCACAGGAATATCTTCTCTGTCTCCTCGTCGTAAATCAAACTCTTTTCTTCTGTTAATTTGAAAATCATACTGTAGAGTAAGTTTTCCAAACCCTTGAAAACGCTTGTAGGCTTCTACTTTTCCTAAGTGATGCGTTATCTCTTGTTTAGGGTTATTTATATCATAAGAGAAGTCGTTAATTACTTGTGGTGTGCCTTCATTTATAGCTCTTACTAAATCGTTAACATTGCCTATGTGCGAAGCGCTTAAAATTCCAATAGTATTATCAACAAAACTATAATAGGCATCAAATCCTTTTTCAAAAGACTTATAGCCAAATCTGGCGGAAGTATTAATGCTTTTAACTCCTGTGTTTGATAAATTATAATCCGCTGCTTCAAAATCACCAAAAGCTTTGTAACTAGCTTGTGCTTTGGCATAAAATCCACTTTTAAATGTTTTTACCAATTCAGTATTAACATTTCCGCCCCAACCATTAGTATTAAAGGATAGGGAAGTACTACCAAATAAACTGTCTTTAACAAAATAATTTTCTGGACGAATTAGAATTAAACCACCAATAGCATCGCTTCCATACATTAATGTATTAGCACCTTTTACTACATCTATGCGTCCACCAGAATTAATATCAATATTTGGTGCGTGCTCATCTCCCCATTCTTGGTCAAAAAGGCGAACATTATTATTAACTATCAATAATCTGCTACTATGTAGACCATGAATCATAGGTTTTACAATAGTATTACCTGTGTTTAAAGAGGTAACACCACTTATACTATTAAGTGCATCACCTAATGATTTATCAGAGTATTGATCTAACTCGTTCTTAGATATAGATTGTTGTATGCTGGTATTTTGTAGTTTAGAACTTCCGGCTATTGTAACTTCGTTAAGCTCTTCTATATGGTGCTCTAGTAAAATGCTTTTAAAAATATCATTATCAACAATGTATGATACAGTTTTAGTTTCGCAACCAATGTGAGATATTACGAGTGTTAATTCGCCATAACAAAGTTTTTCAATTTTAAATTTCCCATCGACGTCAGAGGTTGTATACTTATCTAAATTTTGTAAATAAACAGTAGCGCCAACGATAGGAGTATTGTTGTGAAAGTCTTTGAGTTCACCAAGGAATGTGTAATTACAGTCTTGTGCAGAACCGAACTGAGATAATATTAAAAGTATGAATAATGCTTTAAGCCTCATAACTATAGATTATAGTAAATGGTTGATTGCTAAATATTATAAAAATACCAGCAATTAAAAATAGTTTGATTTACGATAAATATTAGGCTAATGTAGGCGGACCTCTTAAGTAAGATGTGTCTTGTAGATGTGTCCTTAAGAATAAATAAAAGCTTGTATTAGCTTTATTGTAATTATTCAAAATTACGGTTTCAAATGTGTAGAAACCAGAATAGTAATTTGTGTTGAGTTTAAATTTGTAAAATTCACAGTCAATGTCTAGCTCATGAAAGTGCGTAGTGCTATCACTATCATTTTTACATACTTTGTGCTTGTGATGGCTAAAAACATGAGATAACTTAACAGCAGAAGGTAACAATACTGCTAGTATTAATACCAAAGAAAGTACTTTGAAAATATGTTTTATGATAGTCTTTTTGTTCAATCCACTAAACGTTTTAAGCCAAATCGTCTCAACATTTTTTTCTCAAATTCCCAAAAGAATTTAAACTGACCAAATAACCAACCAAAGGTTACTAAAAGAATTTGATAAAAAATTAGCCCAATAATAATAAATAATATCCAGTAGAGTATAGGGTTTAAGTTTTCTTTAGTAATTCCCAAAAGTCTAATAATAGGCCTGCCAACATATAATGAGGATGAGCCTGTGACTGCAAAAACGATAAAAACTCTTATCATTTCCCAACGATATTGAAGTTTCCAACGCTTTTCAAGAAATGTAAAAAGCTTTAAAATCAAAACCAATAAGCTTATAAACAGTGCAAATGTGGCTATGAGAATATACCCAAATTCATCAAAAAAGATTAATGCCAATCTGTATGAAGAATATCCAAGACTCAAAAGGCCAATTAATGGAAAAATTAATTGCCAGTTATACTGAATTTCCCAATTTTCTTTAAACTTATTCATAGCACTTTTATAGTGCTGCAAAATTACGCTAAATTCTAGGAATGAAGGAGGTCAATTGTTGTTTATATTTCAACTGAAAGTACAAAAAGTAGTTATATAGTTTATAGTTAACTTCATAACCATAATCTGTACGCGAATCGTAATCAATTCTTAACTCATATAAGTTTGGATCGTAATTATAAGGTTGAAGATTTCTTTGATTCCATGCCTGGACTAGTAAAATGTTTCGTTTTTCAAGATAAGATTGAGAATGAAAACCTCTAGGTCTAGCTGTACTGGCCAACCATGAATTAAAACCAGGTTCAATAATAATAATTTCATAGTCAGTTTCGTCACTACTTATAGAAACGGTGTCATTTTCTACTAAAGCACTGTCATTGCCATTATTAATCGTTGCATTTGTATTGTAAGATTTGCAGCTGGCAATTAGAGCAATAAGTACAACGAATGGAATAATCTTTTTCATAACATTAAAGATATTAATAATTTTTTTCATTTTAGAATTATTGATGTTAAAGACAAAGAAAAGCACAAATGCCATAGTGTAAAACAGCTAATGAGTAAATACACCTATTCAGTGAGTAAGACTATAAATAAGAAAAGCAACTCCTAAGAGTTGCTTTAGTATATAATTTTGTGGTAGGATTTTATTTTCCGAATAAGCCTCCTAAAAGACCTCCAAGACTACCTTTTTTCTTAGCACTACCAAGTACCATTCCTGCAACATCGTCAATAACGCTACCATCACCATCTGCATCTAATATCTTTTCTAGGAAACTTTGTTCGTTTTGAGTGTCGTTACCACCTAGTAATCCTCCTAATAAACCTGTAAGGTCACTCTGAGAACTTACATTATTTTGACGCGATTGCTTACCTAAAACACCCATTAAGATTGGTGCGGCAACTTTTAGAATGTTACCAACAGAACCAGCATCTAATCCAGATTTTTGACCAATAACTTGCTCTACACCTTGTTGTTTGCTACCTAAGATATGACCTAAAATTTTAGACCCGTCAGTTTTTACCTCTTCATCAACTCCGCCTCCAAAAAGGCCACCTAAGTTGTCTAAGATACTACCATCGTGCTTATTGCTTAGAGCTCCCATAAGACCTTGAGCTCCTTCTGGTGTAGAAGCATTGCGCTCCATTGCCTTCATAAGCACAGGTAACGCCATTGTTAAAACACTACTTGTTTTGTCTTGATCCGTTCCTGTTGAACCAGAAACACCACTGATGATGTTTTTACCTAAATCACTATTTAATAAGTCTAAAATTCCTTCCATTGTTTTATAAAATTACGGTTAATACATTTAGTTTAATAAGGTACAAAAAAAGTCCTATACATTTATAGGACTCGTTTTATCTAAATAGGTCACATTTATTTTGTTAGCCTAATATTTTAATAATCTGTTCAGCCAGTTCAGCACCAATTCTATCTTGTGCTTCATTGGTTGCAGCACCAGTATGTGGTGTTAATGATAAAGCAGGATTCATAAGTAATTGAACTTCTGGTTGTGGTTCTTTTTCAAAAACATCTAAGGCAGCTCTTGCTACTTTTCCGCTTTCTATGGCTTTTACTAAAGCTACTTCATTTACAACTCCACCACGTGCAGCATTAGCTATAATAACTCCATCCTTCATTTGGTTAAAGTCGCCTTCATCAATAACATACTCTTTTTGAGCAGGTACATGAAGTGTTATAAAATCAGCTTGTTTTAAAACCTCTTCTTTAGATACAGTCTTTATGTTAAAGCTTGCTTTTTGTCCATCAAAAAAGTCTAATTCTAAAGTGGTTTCTTCAATAAATGGGTCAAAGGCTACGATATTCATACCAGCACCAATACCTATCTTAGCAGTAGCTTGTCCTATTCTTCCAAAACCGATAACACCTAATGTTTTTCCCTTTAATTCTACACCTTTAGCGTAGGCTTTTTTAAGTGCTTTAAAGTTAGCATCTCCTTCTAAAGGCATATCGCGATTAGAATTATGAAGGAACCTAGCTAATCCATAGAAGTGACCAAATACCAATTCTGCTACAGAGTGTGATGACGCTGCAGGAGTATTGATAACATGAAGCCCTTTTTCTCTTGCATACTCAACGTCTATATTATCCATACCAACACCACCACGACCAATAATTTTAAGGCTAGGGCAGTTGTCTATAATGTCTTTTCTTACCTTGGTAGCACTTCTTACCAAGAGTACAGAAATCTCCTTATCGTTTATGTAGTTTTGTAATTGTTCTTGTGCAACTGTTGTTGTTATCACTTCGTAACCCGCTGCTTCTAAAGCGTCAATACCGCTTTGAGAAACACCATCGTTTGCTAATACTTTCATGTAATTAGGAATTCTTTGTTTTATTTTTTTAAGCTTTACGTTCTAGTTCACTCATAACCTCCACAAGTGCTTTTACACTATCTAGACTTAGAGCATTGTACATAGATGCTCTGTAGCCACCAACACTTCTGTGACCGTTAAGACCGTTGATTCCGGCTTCTGCCCACATGGCATCAAATGTTTCTTTAAGGTTTTCGTTTTCTAATGTAAAGGTCGCATTCATGATTGAGCGATCTTCTTTTACCGCATAACCTTTAAAGAGAGGGTTTAAGTCTATTTCTGAGTAAATTAAACGAGCTTTCTTTTCGTTTTCTTCTTCGATTGCTTTTATACCGCCTAAATCCTTTAACCATTGTAAGGTTAACATAGAGGTATAAACTGCAAATACAGGAGGTGTATTGAACATACTTCCTTTGCTAATATGTACTTTATAGTCCATCATAGAAGGAATTTTGCGCGATACTTTACCAAGTATATCTTCTTTTACAACCACAAGTGTTGTGCCTGCAGGACCCATATTTTTCTGTGCACCAGCATAGATTAAATCAAACTGAGTGAAGTCTAACTGACGAGAGAAGATATCACTACTCATATCGCAAACCATAGGAATTGGTGAGTCTGGGAAACTCTTCATTTGTGTTCCGAAAATGGTATTGTTAGATGTGCAGTGAAAATAATCATAATCTTCAGGGATATCGTAACCTTTTGGTATATAATTAAAGTTAGCACTCTTTGAAGAGGCTACTTCGTAGATATCGTCATAAATTTTAGCTTCTTTTATAGCCTTGTCACTCCAAGTACCAGTATTTAAATATCCAGCTCTTTTCTCAAGAAGGTTTAATGCTACCATTAAAAACTGCGTGCTAGCTCCACCTTGTAAGAATAAGGCTTTGTACCCTTTACCTTCTAAGCCTAAAAGTTCTAAAGCTAAAGCTCTTGCATTTTCCATAACATCTACAAAAGGCTTACTACGATGCGAAATCTCTATAAGTGATAAACCATCGTCAAAGTTTATAAGTGCTTCAGAAGCTTTTTGGATTACAGATTTTGGTAGTACACAAGGACCTGCACTAAAGTTATGTTTTTTCATGTGTTAATATTTATTGTTTTTAATGGTCACATGGAATATCTTATTATCATTTTAGCTATGAGATTTAAGATTAATCATAGATGTTTCATTAAGAACATAGTTTCATTCCTGATGCTTCAGGAATTTGTTATTTTTTGTTTGAACAGTTACAAAGGTGCTAATTAATTGCCTATTAAGCATTACTAAATTGATAATTTTTGTATCAAATTTTTAACAAGAAGTCAACAGTATCTACATCATCTGCATAATCCCAAAGTTCTGGTTTTTGGGTGTGTCCAAAAGCGACTTCATTTTCTGAAAACCCATTAGATACAATGCATTGAATCTTATCGCTATCTTGTTGTAGTTTATCTTTTAGATTTGCCGCTGTATCGTAGTATTCATAGAAAACGGTGGCAATAGGCGAGGCATAGCTTTCATCTTCTTTTATCATTAAAAAGCCATTTTCTAGCATATCAAATTCGCTCATTAGGTACACGGCTTTATTGTAGTCGTAATTGTTGGCATATTTTGCTTCGTGGATAACAGGATGCCATTTGTAAACAGCCTTAAAGAACGCATCAAAATTATAGTCTTTTGGTACAAATAGTTTGGATACATTTCTACAGCCCAAACCGTAATATCTAAAGATATCGTCTGATAAGGCTTCTAATTGGTCTTGGGATTCATTACCATTGAGTATAGCAACAGAGTTTCTATTTTTTCTAATGATAGAGGGTTTGTTTTTAAAGTAATATTCAAAATAACGTGCCGTATTGTTGCTTCCTGTTGCAATAACAGCATCAAAGGTTTCTAGCTTATCTTGTGTAAAGGTGATTTTGCCTTTAAAACCTGGTTCTACAACTTCGAGATATTTTGCTAAGTAGGGTAGAAGGTGCTTGTCGTTAGAAGACTGCTTTACCAATACCTTATGACCCGAAATGAGTACCGACAGAAAATCATGAAAGCCCACCAAAGGTATATTGCCTGCCATGATAATGCCTACGGTTTTTGGTTCTGTATTGTTAAAATTATATGTGCTTACCCATTGGTTAATGTTAGTACTGGTTAATGCGTTTGCCCAAGATTCTACACTAAAGAAAACATTAGCTTCTGTAAACCATCCATTATGTTCTTTGGCCAATTTTATTTGGTGTTTAAAGCCATCAAAAAAAAGGTCATTGGCTATAACAGTTGCATCTTTTTGTATGCTGGTAGTACCAAATTGGCTTAAAAATTGGCCTAATTTTGAGAAAGCGTTAATTCTTTGTTGTAAATCCATATAGAGTTTGGTAAAACGCCCTTTAGGGGTTAACTTTGCAATCCTGTCTGATGACAGGCAGGTGCAAAATTACATAATAAAAAAGAAAAATTACCATGGCAATTATAATCACAGATGAATGTATAAATTGTGGAGCTTGTGAGCCTGAATGCCCTAATACTGCTATTTACGAAGGTGCTGACGATTGGCGTTATTCTGACGGCACAAGTTTAAAAGGTAAAGTTATTTTACCAAACGGTAAGGAAGTTGATGCCGAAGAAACTCAAAAGCCTATTAGTGATGAGGTATATTATATAGCACCAGATAAGTGTACAGAGTGCATGGGCTTTCATGAAGAGCCACAGTGTGCTGCGGTTTGCCCAGTAGATTGTTGCGTTCCGGATGACAACCATGTAGAAACCGAAGAAGAATTATTAGGCAAGCAACGCTTTATGCATCCTGAAGACTGAATTAATGAATAATGACTAATAATCCCAAGCGTAATGCTTGGGATTTTTTTGTATCTCTCCTGAAAACTATACCTATGTAACCTACCTTTACTACGGTATAAAGTCGGCATATAGTCGGTATATATTTGGTATAAATGAGGCTTAGTTAACTATTTTTTATATATTTATGTTATTGAAAATAAGTGTATTATGGCTAGACAGAAAGGTATTGTGTTCTTTGAGGGTACATTGGGCGGTATTAATTTTTATTATAGAAAGGGTGTGCCTACGGCGCGACGTGCTGGAGGTGGCTTTACTGCCAAGGCGATAAAGACGAGCCCAAATATGGTGAGGGTGCGCGAAAGCAATAGTGAGTTTGCACTATGCTCTACGGTAAATAAGTATTTTAAGTTGGCTTTAAGGCCTTTTTTGGCGGGTTATAAGGATGGGACGTTGCATGCTAGGTTGATGCGCTTGTTTTTGGGTATTAAGGATTTGGATGCTACTTCTGAACGTGGTGAGAGAAGGGTTGGGATTGGTTATTCTACGGTTTACGGTCCTAAGGTGTTAAGTGATTTTGTGGCTACACCAGGACGGCCCAATTTGTTTTCTTGTTCTTATGCTTTTGATTGGGATGCCTTGCGTTTTGATGTGCATGATTTTAGTGTTGCAGCTGCCAACTTTCCTAAAGGGGCTGATGTGCTAGAGATTGTTGTAGGTGTGCTACGTTTTGATTTTGAGACGTGTACTTATAACAGTGTTATGGCCGACCCTGTTTTTGTGGATAGGGATTTTGATGCTTCTTCTTTTGCTATTGCGGTAGATGGATTGCCTGAGGGTGATGGTGTGTTGGTTGCTGTGGCACGTGTGGCGTTTTACCAACGTGTGAATGATGGGCTTTTTTTATTGTCTGGTGGTGATGGTTTTGGGGTTGAGATGTTTGGTTGTTAGCTGTTAGCTTTTGGCTTTTGACTTTTAGTTTGTGATGCTATAAAAAAGTGCTGCCGAGGCAGGACTAAAGATTTTTATCTACGGTATATAGTACTTAGACAAGCTTAGCACAAGCCTTATTGTGATAGGGTTAACGATAAGGACGTTTAATCTAGTTTACCTTGAATAAATTTAAGTTTATGTAAAAATACGTAATGTTACGTATTGACTTGTTGGTTTAAAAACCCGAACTTCGCTTATCAATCGATATAGTTCATTGAAACGGAACTATATTTTAACGTTGTGCATAATGCGAAAATCGTGCTGAAAATTAACATCCGAGCTTAAAAAGCCAACCGCACAAACAGCACATTTATTTTTTGCCAACGGGAAATGCCAACGCTGAAAAAAATAAAAGAGCTGTTTCTTGCCAACGCGCAAAATGATATTAACTTTAAAACTGGAAAATACAGGAAATTAAATATGAGCATAGAATCTGGACTAAACGAAAGGTTTGACTTTGATAGAAAAGCGGAAATAAAACAACGATTTCAGGAACTTATCCAAACTAACCAATACATTGGTGATTTGTATTCAATCAATTATGAAACTGCAAGAGTAATAGTTCACGATTTCTATAGACAAAAAGTAGGTGGAATACCAAGTTTAAGTTTTCTTATTGCAACCAGAGTTGACCCTAATTCTGATGATATTGATTTTAAAGTGGAAGACTCATCTTTTATACTTTTAAGAGTAATGGATTCAGCTTCACTACCACAAGACAGAGAAGCCGAAAGAATACGTGTTGAAACAGCACAAAGAATTAGTGGAGAAGCGGATAAAAATTGGGATGAAAAAGGTGCAATGGACTTGCGAACAAAGAATCTCTTAAGCTTTGCTGGTGTTCAATGTCGAATTATTGGAACATTTTACTTCGAAGAGAATTCTAACAATCCCCAAGCACCATTAAACTTAAAATTCGGTAGTGATATATCGAATTATTATCCTAATAGAGGCCTAACAGTTTACAAGCCAAACAGTAAAGCACTTGAGAGAATTGTGAATTATTGCGACCCAAGTACTTTACGTGCTCATTTCGATAAATACCAAAATTCTGGTAAAGTTAAACTCGGCCACGTCCGCTATGCTTCAACAAATCGAAAGTATCAAAATGTAGATGATGTTCCAGTCTACATTTACCCTGCGGATTTATTATCTCAAAAATCTGCTTTGTTTGGTATGACTCGAACAGGAAAATCAAATACAACAAAAATCGTTGCAAAATCAGTTTTTGAACTTAGAAATCCTCAAGACAGTAAGGATAAGCCAATGAGAGTTGGTCAAATTATTTTTGACCCTAATGGAGAATATGCAAATGAAAATGTGCAGGATAACAATAATGCATTAAAAAATATTTGGCAACACCTTCCAGATGGAGTTAAGGAAAATGAAGTAGTTACATATGGTGTACATTCACATAAAAATGACCCAGAAAGAAAAATGATGCTTCTAAATTTTTATTTAGAAGAAAATCTACAATTAGGAAAAGAAATAATTGATGCTTCATTTCGTAAAGGAGAATCGAAATTTATAGAAGCATTTAAGCAAGTACAATTTGTAAAACCTGAGGAAACTGATAGAAGTGCCTCTACGAGATACAACAGAAGAGTACTCGCCTATCGTTCACTATTGGCAAAAGCTGGATTTGAAGTGCCTTCATCTATCAATGGGTATACAAGAGGTCTGTTTAAGCCAGAATTGTTTAATGGACGTCCAAATGCTAGGAATGAAGCTGAAAGATTTAATGGAATGCTTAACGTTGAATCAGACACTAATAATGCCGCAAAATATCGGTCAGCAGCCCTAATATTGCAATCAGATAATCCATCTTTATCCAGTTTATCAAATGCTTTTTCTACTCTATTTGAATTTTTTAAAACAACAGAATATCGAGCATTTGACAGATGGTATATTGACCAAAGTTCAACTGGAGAAAATTGGGCAGATGGAGATTTTGAAAAGATTTTGGAAATGTTGTGGCGACCAAATGGAGCAAAACAAGTTAGTGCCCTAAGAGATAATCATTCAGCATCTACCACTACAGATTATGCAGATGACATATATACAGATTTAAAAAGTGGCAAACTTGTTATAATTGACCAATCAAGCGGAGAACCAGATTTGAATAAGTCCTCTGCAGAGCGCATAATGTGGCATATTTTCAGAGCAAACCAACAATCTTTCCGATTAGGAGAAATTCCACCAGAAATTTTAGTGTTTGTTGAAGAGGCACACAATATTCTTCCTGCTGGCAATGATTTAGACACTTCTGATGTTTGGGTACGAACCGCTAAAGAAGGTTCGAAATATAAATTAGGTATGGTTTACGCTACCCAAGAAGTAAGCAGTATTCAAAAAAATATCTTGAAAAACACTTCTAATTGGTTTATAAGTCACTTGAATAATACTGATGAAACCAAAGAGCTTTGTAAATATTATGACTTTCAAGACTTTGAACCTTCAATTAGAAGAGCTCAGGACAAAGGTTTTTTGAGAGTAAAGACATTAAGTAATTTATTTGTAATACCTGTTCAAGTTGATTTGTTTCAAGTAAACCCAAGTTAATATGAGTTTTGAAGGAGAATTTGCGAGTTACGAACCTTTGAGGCGTCTGCTTGATTCGGAAAAAGTCAAGGCTCTACAAGACCGTTTTAAAATTAGAGAAAAAACGGAAGAAAGTGAAGAATTCGAAAACGACATCATTAATAAAGATGACCTTGAAGAATCTGAGCTCAAACCAGATTTAGTTTTAGCAATTGATGGTAGCAATTTAGCTGCGAAAGCAGAAAACGGTTATCCAGGTGCAGAATTTGGATATGTAACCATTGCTTCGGTTTTAATCGATATGAAGAAAATTGAAAATCTCGAAAATCATCAATTTATTGACCCTAAAGAATTTAGAAAAACAGAAAAAGCCTCAACTATTGAGACTGTATTTCCAGGTTGTAATATTATTCTTGACACAGAGATTAACGCAAAATCCTCTTTACGTCGTTCATTATTTGAAGAATTAAAAACCAATCAAATCTTTACAGATAGTGAAACACTTTTAGAAACTTACGAATATCTGTTTAAAATTAAAAGAGACAAATTTTCAGAAAGTAGATTACCAAAATCGCCAATAGAAGATTATTCAGAAAAAGATATGACTTATGGATACGGAGAATATAAATGTCCACATTCCAATAGACCACTTTTTTCCACGGATGCTTTGAGACTTCACGAACTTATGAATCCTGGAGGTAGCAATGGAGAAATGTTTGGTCAAATAATGTCAACTCTTGAGAAATTATGGTTAATTCATATTTTGAGAGCTTTTGAGAATAAAGGTTGGCTACCAACATTACGTCGCGTTGCTTTTATTATGGATGGTCCATTAGCTGTTTTCAGTACTTCCTCTTGGCTTACTAAAGTGATTAATTATGAGCTAAAACGATTAAATGAATTACAAAAGTCTATCAATGGAACAGATTTGTTGATTTTCGGAATTGAAAAATCAGGAACGTTCTATAATCATTTTGAAGAAGTAGATACAACCAAAGACGGAATTAAAGACAAGTTTCCAAAGCAATCTGCTTTTCTGTTAAAAGATAGCTATATAAAAGAAAACATCATTTTCTCTGAAAGTAATAAACCCTATGGTCAAGACACCTACTTTGGGAGAAAGTTCTTTTATAAAGCGGCTTCTGGTCAAAGAATAGTACCAGTCGTGGCAACTTATAATGATGAGCAGGAAAATATGTATACTGCGAATCCAAATCAGTTTTCCCGTTTAGCAGATATAATGAGTTTATTAGATACTTTGGTATCAAGTAGATATCCTAATTCGGTCTCGCCGTTAATATCAGCGCACTCAGAGGCAGCGATACCTTTAAATTTAGGAAAAAGAATATTTGAAGATATAGCAAGAGAAATACGTTCGAATAATTAATGATAAAAATTAAAGACATAACAAAGGGATTTAAGACAGCAGAATCACGTTGGGCAAGATTTGGCCCTTACTATGCTATGTTCCCTGTTGACTTTGCATTTGATGTCATTAATAAATATTCAAGTGAAGGAGATTATATTTTAGACCCATTTGCAGGTCGAAGCACGAGCATTTACGCAGGAGGAGTTTTGGGAAGACACAGTTTAGGAATCGAAATTAATCCAGTTGGTTGGCTTTTTGGTTCAGTAAAATTAAAACCTGCAGATAAAGAAGACGTTATTAATCGCCTTTTCGAGATTTACGGTAAAAGAAATTATTATAATCGAGCTATTGAAAAGATGCCTGAATTCTATCGCATTTGCTATTGCGACGAGGTTCTTAAGTTTTTATTGAATGCAAGGAAAAATCTCGATTGGAAAAACAATGCTGTAGACGCTACTTTGATGTCAATAATATTAGTGTATTTGCACGCTAAACTTGGAGAAGGTCTTTCTAACCAAATGAGAATGACCAAATCTATGGGAATGAATTACTCGGTAGAATGGTGGAAAGAAAATGGTTATTTAAAACCACCAGAGATAAATCCTGCGGAACTAATTCATAAAAAAATAGAATGGCGCTATCAAAAAGGAATGCCAAATGTAACAGAAAGCGCAGTAGTATTTGGAGATAGCACAATCGAATTGCAAGAAATCGCAAACAGAGCTATAAATAATGATATTCGATTCAAATTATTATTTACATCACCACCATACTGCTCAGTTACTGATTATCACGCAGACCAATGGTTAAGATTATGGATGCTTGGTGGTAAAGAAATACCATCCACAATTAAAGAAAAGCACAAAGGCAGATTTTCTGACAAGGATAACTATTTTAAATTGTTGGATAATGTATTTGGGAATAGCGCATTAATGATGGCAGAAGAAAGCACTATTTATGTTCGAACTGATAAAAGAAAATATACGTTTGATACAACACTACATATATTAACAAAGCATTTTCCAAATCACAAGGTTGCTATTCTGAATAAGCCATTAAAAAAAGATACTAAGACACAGACTAAACTTTTTGGAGATAAATCAATGAAGCCTGGAGAAGTGGATATTATTTTAACAAGGGAATGCCAACGCTAAAAGCCATACACATTGGCAAGTCGCACCAGCCGACACACAAGCCAAAACTTGCCAAAGAGTATGTCTTTGCCAACGCTGACAGACAGACGAAAAGAAAGTACGATTGCCCAACAATGCGTAGGAGTAATAGCGGTTTTGGGAATTTCTTGATTATAAAAGTATAAATCTAAGGTCTTTGAGAGTTCGTATCTTGTGGCTAGTAAAACCCGCTACTACTCCTACGCGAAGACGTTGGCAATAATTTATGAAACTCAAACTGACAATATTATTTCTTATTCTATCTTCGACAATTTATTGTCAGAATATTGTCATTGATGCTATAGATAAATCAGAAGATGCTAAAGAAAATCCTGCATTTGACTTTAGAATAATTGAACCGAAATCAGACACTCTGAATTTATCAAAAGGAAAAATCTTTTCTCTTGTGATTGGACATAGTGGCGAAATGAATAGTTTACATCTAATCGATTATCCAAACGAAACTTATGCTGACTTGAATAATATTGATGGACCAGAAACTAATGAGGAATATTTAGCTCTTTCAGACGAAGAGCAAGCGAAATTGACTGTTATAGTTCCAAAACACGAAATTAAGAAAGAAGCTGTTTTGAGTAGAAAAATAATATTAGAAATAGAAATAACTTCTGACCGAATCACTCATACGGAAATTTTCGCTGATGGAAAGCTTATTAAAACATTGTACTACCAAATTGAATAAAAAACTGATTCACATATTAGGTCTTATAATACTTGTCTCATTTTTTTCTTGTGGGCAAAATTCTGCCAAAAAAAACTAAACGGAAAGTGGTATGAATTGGAAAACAAAAAAATTATTTGGGATTTTTATCAGGATAGTTTAATAATTACATCTGACCCATACGATAAAGTTGAATGGCGAGCTACTGACTCAAAAATCGAATTTGATTATCCAACTTTCTATTGGGATTCTTTAGCAAAACCAGTTGATGTTGTGGATAAAATTTTAATTGAATATAAGTTATCAAAGAATAAAGACACATTGTTAGGAACATTAACGAATCGAAATGGAAAATACGAATTCGGATTGATAAGAACTGAATAAAAACTATTGCCAACAATGCGTAAGAGTAATAGCGGTTTTGGGAATTACTCGATAATAAAAGTATAAATCTATGGTCTTTGAGAGTTCGTAGCTTGTGGCTAGTAAAACCCGCTACTACTCCTACGCGAAGACGTTG
>JASBSE010000172.1 GCA_030149115.1 Winogradskyella sp.
TCTTAGTTATTTTAGGTCTCGATTTCCAGACCTTTTTTTGATATTTTCCTTTTCCGTTGCAAACATTGCACTGACCTATATGGCCTTTTGTCCTTTGGTAGGAAGAAGAATAGCTATATGTTTGATAAGTTCCCCATCCTAATTCTTTAGATTTTACCAAGTCCTTATATTCGGTTACCCGTTCTTTCCAAAACATAACTCCGGTACCATCACATGCACCGCAAGTAACAGTTTTATTATAGTAATCTTGGGCAAAAGTCAAATGTCCAGTCAATAGCAGAAAGAATAGAATGCGAAGCTTCATATACATTGATTTTTTTTGGTAACTCTAAGAAATTATAAGTGTTAAAATTATAGTCTTCGCAATGAACTTGCAAATCGGAAGTTGCATTTCCATCAATAATCTTCTCTTGAATGTTTTTCTAAATTCAAAACAAGCATAGTGAGGTTTGTATGAGTTAATTCCGTATCGGCACATTTTTGTTCAAATTGTTACAAAAGTCTCGTATAACCGCCAATTACGGCTTTAAAGTTACTAATTTTCGGTTTAGAACTAGCGCAAGCAATTCAGACGCAATATGCTATACATGTTGTTGGAATAGTTATTTTTTTCGTTTTGCTATTTGTTCACTATCAATAAACCCATTCAGCAGAACAATTTTATCAACCAAACCAGTTGAGTCTCGCAAAAATCTCATTGAGGCATCCATTTCTGTCATGTAAAATTGATTAGAGGATTGAGGAACTAAATAAATTTTATTTGGTCCCATTAACACAAAAAGGCTATCATTTGAATCGAGAACATCAAAACTCACGTTTTCATTCAGTGAGTAATTACCAGTAAAATCTTTTAAAATCGTTTTTTCAATATCGAAAGGTTCTCTTAATAATGGAAGTCTATATTCTTTTTCATCAAGTATTGAGTTGATGCCATTTGATATTTCTTTTGCAACGGGATGTCTTCGATTGCTTAAGACAATAATAGATTTCTTGTTTTCAACATCGTTTACTAACGAGTATGAAAATCCATCATTCTCTAAATAACCATCCATACTTATTGGCTTTGAGTAAGATAATAGGATTTTCATTAAATCACTACAAGTAGATTTTAGTCCCTTATTACTAAAAGCTTCTTCCAAATTATAAGTAGGTGCCCTCTGTAACTCCAAACCATTGCCTCTATAGTTATGGTATAGGTAACCTATTACTTTTGTCGAATCCTCTATATTATAATAGGTGTTTTCTAATTCCAGTTTAGTACAGTATTCTTTTATGTTTTCTTGATAACTTTTGTTGGTTACCTTTTCAATTAGCCTTCCCGCAATATTGTAGTCAACATCAGGATTAAGATTTATAAAATCACCAACGGTATTGTTAGATTGAGTTTCGGTAAGGTGTTCAGATATTTTATCAGTCGAGTTAACTTTCTTTTGTTTTTCTAATTTGTTTAGTATGTCGCCTGTAATCAATTTCGTTAACTCGCCAATTTTAAATGCTGATTTGGATGAAAATGGCTTTTCATTTTCGTAATCGGCCAAACCAAAACTTTGATTATAAATGATATGATTATCTTTAGCAACCAAAATTGAACCGCTAAATCTATTTAATTCTAGGTAGCGATTTGCAAGATTTTCAATCTTGTCAAATTTTGATTTTTCTATTTTTTCACTTTCTGTATTATTTTTCGTTTTGCACGATAGAAGGCTCAAAACAAAAATTGAAATGTAAAATAGTTTGTTTGTAATTTTCTTCATAATTATTGCCAACAGTCTCTCTCGTATAGTTGTTAGTTACAGGATTAAAGTTAATGATTTTCAGTTAAGTAACGATGCTAGCAAAATCCACGAGAAACAAGCACGCAATCTGAATTGTGCACTAGCCGATTTTCAGAAGTAGACAAGAACAAGCAATGACGCATAGCCATCGTTGTATGGCGTTTTATTATTCTTCAAGAATTATGGAGTCAATAATTTTCCATTCTCCATTAACTCTATTCAGCATGAAATTAATAGTAATTCCTTCAACAGTATAATCAATTTGAAGTCTTAAAGTATTTCCTACATATGTCCAATCACCAATATTCAAATAAGCTTCAATCCCCTTTTCTTTAATTGTCTTTTCATTAATGACCTTAATTGGAAGTCCAAATTTTTTAAGTCCATCTAAGTTCTTAGAATTGACTATTCCAAATTCTTTAATTATCAAAGGTGCTCTTGATGGTTTTTCATCAATATGAAAATACTGTTGAAGCTCTGGTAGTTCAATCGCGAGTTCAATTATTTCCTTTATTTCTGATCCGGGAATGCGCTCTCGTTCTTGACCAAATGCAAAAGGACTTATCGAGATTAAAGCCAAAATTAATATTTTTTCAATTTGTTTCATTTTTCTTAATGATGCACCACTGCGGTAATGTATAAGCCTAGTGAGGGATTAAAAGCACCCCACTTTCGGTTTAACGTTTATGTTTATAAATACTCAATTCGTTTAATTTCCCACTTAAGCCCGCTTTAAGCTTATACAATGTTGGCAACCGACTTTTCCGTTTGATTTCTTTTATTTCTTACAATGAAGTAAGCAACAATTATATTTGGAACCCAACATAACCATGCAACTATTCTGTAAGCACTGTTGAACTCACCCATTGCGAAGGTTAATAAAGGAAGCCAAACCCTTAAAGTTACAGCTGCAAAACAAGCTGCATAACTAAAAATCATCCATTTTTCGTGTAGTGCAACATTTCCTTTTTTTACAGCTTTAAAGCTTAAAATAGTTGTAGTCAACCAAATTAATCCTAATAAAAAGAATCCTAGTATGCTGATAATTCCACCAGTAGCGTACAAAGCAATAAAAAGACCACAGACTCCACTTATAAAAACAGAAATCACGTAAGTTTTCCCAATCCTTCTATGCTGTCCAGTATTTTTTATTCTCAGCTTATTGCTAAATTGTAACCATCCAATTAACAAAGCTAGTCCACCAAAAGTTATATGTCCATAAAAAGCGATATTCCATAAATTATCATTTAAAAGTTCAAATGGCTTTGATGACAATAACCCAAATTGTCTGTCAATCAAAAAGTAGATAATTGGATACAGGCCAATGACCGTGGATAAAATTCCTATTGTAATCCAAGAAGCTTTTTTCATTTTATGGCAGTATTGTTTATCTATATACAAACGTTTTTCTGAATTGTAACAGCATGCCTAGCTTGTTGCTAACTGTGCGCTAGCAAACTTTCAGAAATGGGTGATAACAAGCAATGACGCATAGCCATTGTTAGCATACGTTTTTATGGTTCAGTTATGGTTATTTTATTTTCGTCAATATTGTACTTAAAATATTTACCAAGCGCAGTAGAAAGAACCATAAATTCTTTCATTCCATATAATTCCCCATACAATCTAAAAGTACATATATCTGAAGCCGTAATGTATGGCGTTGTTTTAAGGTGAGAGTGAACAGCAGAAACAACCTTACCTCCGTCTGGCATTTCAGTTTGAGCAGGAATAATGCGAGAATGAAATTTCTTCCATTCCTTTATTTCTCCATTTAAGTTGGTTTTAAACAAATAATCATTACCAAAAGGAATTATGTTGGATTTAGGTGTTCCCATAATAATATATAGTCTGTATTCATTCTCATCTTTTAGTAAAACCAAGTTTGGATTAAATCCTTGAGGAAATGCTACTTCGTACTTTTCATCTGATAGTTTTTTTACTATTTTTATTTTAATGTCTAGCAATTCCCTTTCACTTTCTGATAGTTCAATTAATTCAAAATTTGAATTGTATGGAACCTCCAAATCTAATGCAGTAAATGAATATCTAGCAATTCTTTTTTCTTGGCTTTTGTCAATAAATGAAGCGTGGATAGTATCATTAGAGTGATAGATTACATATCCCCCGTAATTTTTTTTTAATTTTCCTTTTGACATGAATAAATCTGTCGAATTCCAAGCAACTTTTTCATATTTATAAAGTAAATCAGCTTCTTTTACTATTGAATCTAAAATTACCTCTTCCGATTTTTCTTGTGAAAAAGATATAATCGAAATTAGTCCAAAAATTAATGCAGATATCTTTTTCATTTTTTGTTTTAAATATTTGCTATCGTGTTTGTGTATGGCTCGTTGCGGAAAGATAGCAAATTGCAATGAAATTACGATAGGAATTTCAGCCGCAATGAGCTATACACATTGTTGTACGTAGTTTTTTATTTTAATATATATGCTAATATTATTGCAATCGAAATGTAAAATATCATTCCAAATATTCTCATTTCAGACGCTTGTTTAATTTTACGTTCAAATCCGAATTTTTTAAATCGTTCTATTTCAGATTCATTAAAGTCGGTGTTTTTCCATCTGTTAAGTTTAGCAAAACCAACAGGAATGAAAAAGAAACTTAAAGCTTCTGAATTACTCAAAGGTTCATTTTTGCGTTTTTCTGCATTCTTTTGTTCGAGGTTCATTCAGTCAGCTGTAATTTATTTAGGTTCGAGTTCGTAACTCTTTAATATTCCAGTATATAATTCCCACTCAATATCTTTTCCATTTGTAATTTCAATCGGCAGTTTTTTAAATTCCGATAAAGCTTTATTAATCCGTTTTAGAAATTCAGGAACAGATTTAGTGTAGAAAATCGATGAGCGAATTCCATCGTGAGTATAAACAATAGTCAGTACAGATTGTAAGTCAGATTCCAAATTTTCAATCAGCGCGTCTTCCACTTTTTGCATAAAGATATTCTCTTCAGGCGTTGGGATTCCGTTTTCAGTTTCCGTTTCAAATGTCCAAACAAATTCAACGTGTTCTGTGTATTGTTTTGAGTCAATAAAATTCTTTAAATGCTGTCTTCCACGAATAATTACTGGCTTTCCATTATTTTCGGTTTCTCCACCAAACCAAGTGTCATTCAGTTCCAATTTATCCTCTTTTGATTGAGAAAATAACGAACTAAAATTCAGTATTAATATTAATGGTAAAATGTTTTTCATCGATTTGGTCAAATTACGTACAACGGTTTGTGTATAGTTTCATTGCGTGAAAATCCGCTAGGATTTTCGTGTTAAGAAACTAAGATAGTAAAGTTGCGAGGATTTTCCGCGAGGAAAATCGGAAGCAATGAATTATACACAGTGTTGTATGCAGTTTTATTTTATCTTACTTTGTTTAATGAAGCGAACTAACAACTAAAAATATAGCTATTATTATTACTATTGGTATAAGTCCAACCAAGAATCCATATGTCAGTGACTTTATTTTTTTTCTTTGAATTA
>JASBSE010000260.1 GCA_030149115.1 Winogradskyella sp.
TTCTGGTCCACCTGTAGCTTCAATATTTACAGGTTTACCATCAGTATCTATGATAAAAGTTATCATTATTTTAATCTTTCCGGTTTCATTTGTTTCAAGAGCTAAATCTGTATTAAACTTCCTCATAAAATGACGATTTATGAATTTATTGGTACAGTTCCGCTTCTTTTCACTGTCCCAATTTTCTTTACATTCTGGTCCCAAAGGTGGATTTTCAGCATCTTGAAATTCTATAACAGCAGCATCGTCAATAACTTTTGTTACAATTTCAGACTTAGAATAATCTACAGGTTCTACAGTAGGAATATCATCTTCTTCAGATTCTATCCATTCAGCTTTAGAAGGCTGGTCGTTACTAAGCTTTTTTACTTCTAAAGTCATCATGGGTAAAGCAAAGTAGATTTTATCATCTTGCTCTTGATATATGATGTTCATTAAATTAAAACCATTGGTTTTGGTGCCAATTTTAATAAGCTCATTTTCTATAATCCAGTTGGTTTTATCCAGAATGAAAAGTTCTTTAATTTTCTCATCAGCATCATTACCAAAAGTAATCCTAAACACTTGGTTGCCTTTAAAATTGAATTTTGACCCTAAAAAAGCGTCTTCCATAAACTTAATGGCATCTTTTTGAGGAATCTCATCTGCATTTTTGATGCTTACGTTTATAGTTTCCCATTCGCCCATTAATTCTGTGTTTTCAATGGTTTGGGCATTACAAACTGAATTGTATAATAGGCTAATAAGTATTAGAACTTTAAGTTTCATGAACGAGGTGTTTACATTTGGCTTAGTCTTCGCTAATGATTGTTTTTTTATCATTAGGCTCAAAAATATCATTAGATAATTCTTTAGATTCAATACTATTTGCAACGGTTATAGCTTTTAATAAGGGTATTAGCTCAGTTTCGTTTCTAATACTTATAGCACCAGATTCTTCAGCATATAAGTTCCAAAAGCCATCTGTATAATCTTTATATAATTCAGAATTGAGTTTATATTTTGAACTAAAATAATATGTTCCTTTAGATTCGCTTAAAAACCCATCCGGATCCTCAGACTTATAGTGTAAAGTGATAGATTCGCACTCTTCGCCGAGTACAGTTTTCTTAGCTTCTTTATTTCTTTTAAATTCAATAAGTGTCTCTTTTGCTGTACCAAGTTTCTCTTTTATGATAGTATCATTTTTTTCAAATTCTGTATAGCTATAACCTTCATCAAGTCTAACGATGACTTTCATCCAGCCAAGTTGACCAGTACCATTGTAGGTCATAGCATATCTGTCTTCTTTTACGTAAGCAGTCATCGATTTACCAATTTCGGTTTCAAAAGCCTCGTTAGGAATGTCCTCGTCAAAGGATTCGTATGATATAGAGTATTCAACAACACCTTCAAAGTAATCTTGAGCATTGGAGCTAAACGTAAATGTGAAGATTAAAATTATAACTAAAAAGAGCTTGTTTGTCATTTAAGTATTGGTTTTTAGATGAGGGTTAAAAATAGCAAAAGAAAGCTAACCAAATTTGGATTTTACTCACAATCAGCCTGAATAATTTTATTTTTCCATTGTATCCAAAACTCTTGTAAGCCTTCTTTTGTGGTTTTTAAGTCACTGATGTCTAATTTTTGCCCATTCATTAAAGCTCCTTTGAGTTGTTCTTTTCTTTGGGAAAGGGCAGGAGCGTGGTTCCAACCACCAACATGATCAAAAGAGGTGTAAGCATTACATTTTTGGGCGACCCTCACAAACGGAATTTTTAAATAATAAGTTACTGTACCAGAACCCATGCCTTCCGTAGTCATTTCTATTTTCGAAAAGTCCACTTTACTATATTTACCGGCTTTGTATAATGCTTTTAGGTGGTCGCCAACTTTGGCAGACATAGTATTTGAGAATTGATGTGCTACATCACTGCCATTTATAAATTCTTTGCCTTGATATGTACCTTGGCAGTTGTTGTCTGTGCA
>JASBSE010000187.1 GCA_030149115.1 Winogradskyella sp.
AAAAAACTAAAACCATCACGTGGAAGAAACTCAAGACAACATACAATTTCAACTTACAGATGAGCTTATTGAAAAAGTAGAAGTCCTTGTCGAAGACAAAAACGACAAAGAACTCAAATTGCTTTTAAATGAGTTTCACTACGCTGATATTGCAGAAATTCTTGATGAGTTAGATCTCGATGATGCGCTTTATGTCATAAAACTTCTTGATTCTGAAACCACATCTGATGTTTTAATGGAACTCGATGAGGACAATCGTGAGAAGGTTTTAAAAAATCTATCGGCAAAAGAAATCGCCGAAGAAATTGAAGAGCTAGATACCGATGATGCAGCAGATATCATTGCAGAGCTTCCTGAAGAACGCCAAGAGGCAGTAATCTCTCAGATTGAAGATGAGGACCACAAAGCAGAAATCAAAGAGCTTTTAGCTTATGATGATGATACTGCTGGTGGTTTAATGGCAAAAGAGCTTGTTAAAGTTTACGAAACCTGGACTGTTGCTGGTTGTTTACGTCGCATAAGAGGACAAGCCAAGGAGGTTACTCGCGTACACTCTATTTATGTAGTCAATAAAGAAGAAAAGTTGATTGGTCGCTTATCACTTAAAGACTTAATTGTTGCAAAGAGTGATCAGAAAATTGCAGACATAGCTAAGGATAATGTAGATTATGTTAACGTAAAAGATGATGCTGAAGATGTTGCAAGAGTTATGGCTAAATACGATTTGGAAGCCATTCCTGTGGTTGATGATAACCAAACACTTTTAGGTAGAATTACCATTGATGATATTGTTGATGTCTTAAAAGAAGAAGCAGACAAAGATTACCAATTAGCAGCAGGTATTACGCAAGATGTAGATTCTGATGACAGTATTTTTGATCTCACCAAAGCACGTTTACCTTGGTTATTTTTAGGTTTAGTTGGTGGTGTTGGAGCTTATGTAATTATGCATTTTTTTGAAAGTGGATTGCCTGAGGAGTTTAAGATTTTATTTTTATTCGCTCCACTTATAGCTGCTATGGCTGGTAATGTTGGGGTTCAATCTAGTGCTATCATTGTACAAGGTTTAGCAAATGACGATGTCAAAGGAAGTATTAACAAAAGACTAATTAAAGAAATGCTTTTAGCAGCACTTAATGGTGTAATTTTATCTGTTTTTCTTTTTGGTTTTGTAGCTATTTTCCAAGGAGATTCTTTATTTGCTTTAGCAATCTCAATATCATTAATTGCTGTTATTATTGTTGCAGGTCTCGTTGGCACATTTATTCCTTTATTTTTAGACAAGAGAGGTATTGATCCTGCCATTGCTACAGGACCTTTCATTACTACAAGTAATGATATTTTTGGAATAATTATTTATTTAATGATTTCAAAATTAATTCTAGGTATCTAATTGTAACTGCTTTCGTAACTTTACTTCATGAAAGCAATAAACATCAAAGAAAAATTTTCAAAATTCGATAAAAACTGGCATCCTCATCAGATAGCTGTAGTTGACGACATGCAAGTAATTCTGGCTAAATTAAAAGGCGAGTTTGTTTGGCATAGTCATGAAGATGAAGACGAGTTATTTCAAGTCATCAAAGGGACACTATACATGCAATTTAGAGACCGCACAGAAGTCGTTAAAGAAGGCGAATTAATTGTTGTACCAAAAGGTGTAGAACATAATCCTTATACAAAAAACGATGAAGAGGTACATGTATTACTTTTTGAAAAACTAAGTACAGCACATACTGGAAACATAAAACACGAAAAGACGCAAACGCATTATCCGAAAATATAAGTTTTTTGAGTTAAGACACTGAAATTAATTTTGTATCTCAACACTAAAAAAGATTCTGAAACAAGTTCAGAATAACAACTATGAAGATTCTCCATTTAGACAAAAACCATCCTTTACTCTTAAATCAGCTGAACGATTTAGGGTTTGCCAATTACGAAGATTATACCTCATCCAAATCAGAAATTGAAGCTAAAATTGAAACCTATGATGGCATTATTATAAGAAGTCGGTTTACCATTGACCAACAATTTTTAAATGCAGCTACAAATCTTAAATTCATAGGTCGCGTTGGAGCTGGTTTAGAGAATATTGACTGTGAATACGCTGAAGCAAAGGGTGTGTATTTAATTTCCGCACCAGAAGGTAACAGAAATGCCGTTGGCGAGCATGCATTAGGAATGCTCTTATCGCTTTTTAATAAATTGAACAAAGCAGATCGCGAAGTAAGACAAGGCAAATGGCTAAGAGAAGCCAACAGAGGTATAGAGCTGGATGGCAAAACAGTTGGCTTAATCGGTTATGGTAATATGGGCAAAGCCTTTGCTAAAAAGCTAAGA
>JASBSE010000189.1 GCA_030149115.1 Winogradskyella sp.
TCGTTGGAATAATTTAAAAAAACTATTAACGGATAAATAACATTTAAAATGGCACATCCAAAACGTAAAATATCTAAAACAAGAAGAGATAAAAGAAGAACACATTACAAAGCTTCTGTACCTCAAATAGCTACTTGCCCAACAACCGGTGAGCCACACTTATACCATAGAGCACACTGGCACGAAGGAAAATTATACTATAGAGGACAAGTATTAATTGATAATTCTGCGGAAGAAGAAAATTTAGCATAAGTATTATGCATGCATATAATAAAACGCTCACTTGTGAGCGTTTTTTTTGTTTAAATTTTCTGAATAGGTGAAAAACCACTTAATTTGCATAATTATTTGCCAAAAAATGATAAAAACCGAGCAAAAACGGTTCTTTTTTATCATTTTTAAATACTTTTAATTAATCTAAAAGCTAATAATGAGTAAAATCACAGCGGCAATAACAGCTGTAGGAGGTTATCTACCAGACTATGTACTTTCTAACAAAATATTAGAAACCATGGTAGAAACCAACGACGAATGGATAACTACGCGTACAGGTATAAAAGAGCGTAGAATCTTAAAAGAAGAAGGTAAAGGAACATCATTTTTAGCTATAAAAGCAGCTGAAGATTTAATTCAAAAAACAGGATTAAATCCCGAGGAAATAGATTTGGTAATTGTTGCTACAGCAACACCAGATATGAAAGCAGCCTCAACAGCAGCCTATACAGCTACTCAGATAGGTGCGGTGAATGCATTTTCTTACGATTTAGAGGCAGCGTGTTCTAGTTTTCTTTTCGGAATGTCTACTGCTTCAGCATATATAGAATCTGGACGATACAAAAAGATTCTACTTATCGGAGCCGATAAAAATTCATCTTTCATTAACTATAAAGATAGAGCTACATGCATCATTTTTGGAGATGGCGCAGGTGCTGTGCTATTTGAACCTAATGAAGAAGGATTAGGACTTCAAGATGAGTTACTGAGAAGTAATGGTGACGGACGAGAGTTTTTGCAAGCTACTTATGGAGGTTCATCATACCCTATTACACAAGAGGCCTTTGATGAAGGAAAGCATTACGTTTTTCAAGATGGAAAAACAGTGTTTAAAAATGCTGTATTCAACATGGCAGATGTAGCAGAACGCATCTTAAAAAGAAACAACTTAACAAATAATGATATCTCTTGGTTAGTTGCACATCAGGCAAACAAAAGAATTATTGATGCCACAGCGCAACGAATTAACTTAGAAGACGAAAAGGTAATGATGAATATAGAAAAGTACGGAAATACGACTTCTGCAACTTTACCATTATTACTAAATGACTACGAATCTCAGCTCAAAAAAGGTGATAACTTAATATTTGCTGCCTTTGGTGGAGGGTTTACTTGGGGTTCTATCTATTTTAAATGGGCTTATAACCCTAACTAAAAACTAACTAACAAAAACTATTTAAATATTATGGATTTAAAAGAAATTCAGAACTTAATCAAATTTGTAGCTAAATCTGGCGCAAGTGAAGTTAAGTTAGAAATGGATGATGTTAAAATAACAATCAGAACAGGATCAGACAATGAAACAACTATTGTACAACAAGTGCCTGTTCAAGCAGCAGCACCAGTTGTTCAGCAACAAGCTCCAGCTCCTGTAGCAGCGGCACCAGAAGCACCTGTAGCAACAGCTCCTGCAACAGACGATTCTAAATATATTACTGTTAAATCTCCAATTATAGGAACATTCTATCGCAAACCAGCTCCAGACAAGCCTGTTTTTGTTGAGGTTGGTACAGAAATTAAAGAAGGAGACGTTTTGTGTGTTATCGAAGCCATGAAATTATTCAACGAGATAGAATCTGAAGTTTCTGGTAAGATTGTAAAAGTCTTAGTAGACGACTCATCTCCAGTAGAGTTTGATCAACCGTTATTTTTGGTTGATCCATCATAACAATTGAAAATTCCAATACACTAATCCCAAACCCAATTATTTGGAATTTGGTGCTTGGAAGTTGAATTTTTAAACTAAAAGTTATGTTCAAAAAGATACTTGTTGCAAATAGAGGAGAAATAGCACTCCGTGTTATTAGAACTTGCAAAGAAATGGGTGTTAAAACCGTTGCAGTATACTCAACCGCAGATGCAGACAGTCTTCATGTTAAGTTTGCAGATGAAGCTGTGTGTATTGGTCCAGCACCTAGTAGCGAATCTTATTTAAAGATTTCAAATATAATAGCTGCTGCAGAGATTACAAATGCAGATGCTATACATCCAGGATATGGTTTCCTATCTGAAAATGCTAAGTTTTCTAAAATATGTGAAGAGCATGGTATTAAATTTATCGGAGCTTCTGAGGAAATGATTTCTAAAATGGGAGACAAAGCAACGGCAAAGGCAACTATGAAAGCTGCTGGTGTACCATGTGTTCCTGGTAGTGATGGTATTATTGCCGATTACGAAGAGTGTGTTGTACTTGCCGAAGAAGTAGGTTATCCTGTAATGCTAAAAGCTACAGCAGGTGGTGGAGGTAAAGGTATGCGTGCTGTTTGGAAAAAAGAAGATTTAAAAGCAGCTTGGGATTCAGCAAGACAAGAGTCTAAAGCAGCCTTCGGAAATGACGATATGTATATGGAAAAACTCATTGAAGAGCCAAGACATATCGAAATTCAAATTGTAGGGGATTCTAGAGGTAAAGCTTGTCATTTATCAGAAAGAGATTGTTCTATTCAAAGAAGACATCAAAAGCTAACGGAAGAAGTACCTTCTCCGTTTATGACGGATAAGCTCAGAGCAAAAATGGGTAAAGCCGCAGTTAAAGCAGCTGAATTCATTAAATACGAAGGCGCAGGAACAATAGAGTTTTTGGTTGATAAGCACAGAAATTTCTATTTCATGGAAATGAATACACGTATTCAGGTAGAGCACCCAATTACAGAGCAAGTTATTGATTTTGATTTGATTAGAGAGCAAATTTTGGTAGCTGCAGGTGTTCCAATTTCAGGAAAGAACTACACACCAAACTTACATTCTATTGAGTGTAGAATTAATGCTGAAGATCCTTTTAATGATTTTAGACCATCACCTGGCAAAATAACAACACTTCATGCTCCAGGAGGTCATGGTGTAAGGTTAGATACACATGTGTATGCGGGATATAGTATTCCACCTAATTATGACTCTATGATTGCCAAGTTAATTACTACAGCGCAAACAAGAGAAGAGGCTATAAATAAAATGAAGCGTGCTTTAGATTTTTTGGTATTACACTGTATAAAAACGACTATACCGTTCCACAGACAGCTAATGGAGCATCCGGATTATTTAGCTGGTAATTATACCACTAAGTTTATGGAAGACTTTAAAATAAAGCCTGAAGAAGAATAGTATAAGAAGCGACCAAACGGTCGCTTTTTTATTTCATATATATTCAAAAAACTTCAATCAATATTCTTTGTTTTACATTTCAATTAAGAATATTTCAATGAATTAGGCTTTTTTTTGTAAAGTCATAGGATAACCAATACCTTTGTATGCATAATTAAAATTGTTCTATGATGAAAGATAATTACCCTAAATTCCTTTTAACACTTTTTCTGGCAGTATTTTTTGTGTCATTTGGTAATGCACAAAAAAACGACATTGTGTGGTCTA
>JASBSE010000193.1 GCA_030149115.1 Winogradskyella sp.
TGTTGGTCTTCCCAGAAAAAATTCCAGTGACATTGAAGGTAACAACAAGCTTTGTAGCTTACAGTTGCGGGAACAGTCTTGGATTTTCACCAAATTCCCTTTTAATTCATTCAATAAAAATTGAATAAAACCAGATTTCGGCGCAAAAATAGTGTAATCTTAAAAATTGAAAAGTTTATTCGTCTTTTTTCTTATTCATTTTATAAATAAGATAAATAAAACCAACTAAAAAATGTGCAATTATAATTCCTGCAACAATATATATGGTTAAATTTGAATCGTCTCTCATTATTGAAGTTTTTACAAAATTATGAAGAACCATAACTGCATAAAGTCACTTATGTTACATATAAAAACCTATCTAATCCTTCTGTTATTTATTATCAGTTTTTCCTGTAAAGACAATACTTCAAAAGAAGAATTACCTAACCCAGAGATTAAAACCTCAAAACTTAAATATGCTGAAGGCTTTATGTTTGAGGACTATTCTGACTATAAAGTATTAACCATAAAAAATCCATGGCCAGAAGCTAAAAAAACATATAAATATCTTATTGCCTCTAAAGAACAGCTAGCAGTAATGACGTATCCAAGTGATGCTTACGATGGTGTAATTACAGATAACATTACAAAACTTGTTGTCACTTCAACAACTCACATACCAGCATTAGAGTTACTTGGTGTGGAGCAAACTTTAGTAGGATTTCCAGGTGCGGATTATATATCGTCTGAAAAAACCAGAAAACGTATTGACGATGGACTGGTTAGAGAACTTGGTAAAAACGAAGGTATTAATACAGAAGTATTGTTAGAAATAAACCCAGACGTTGTTATCGGATTTGGTGTAGATGGTGTCAACAAAACTTTTGAAACGATTAAAAAGTCTGGTATTCCGGTAATTTATAATGGTGATTGGGTAGAGTCTTCTGCACTAGCTAAGGCGGAATGGATAAAGTTTTTTGGAGTGCTGTTCAATAAAGAGAAAGAAGCAGATTCTATTTTTAATACCATTGAAAATGAATATTTAGAAGCAAAAAAAATAGCTGCTAACGCAAAAAAAAAGCCAACTGTTTTGAGTGGTGCTATGCACAAAGAGGTTTGGTATTTACCAAATGGCTCTAGTCCAGAAGCACAATTTTTAAAAGATGCTAATGTTAATTACATATGGAGTGACACCTCTGGAAACGGAAGTTTAGCGCTAAGCTTTGAAGTTGTTTTAGAAAAAGCTCAGCATGCTGATATTTGGTTAAGCCCATCCTACTATTCAAGCTATGAACAACTTGAAGAAGCTAGTGAGCTATATAC
>JASBSE010000196.1 GCA_030149115.1 Winogradskyella sp.
TAAAGATGTTGCGGTTTTAAAAGCGAAGCTTCAAGAAGTTTTAGACGAAAATGTAATGAATGGTGGAGAATACCAAATCAACGATGGTATAAAGCGAATGATGGCAGATGGTAAAGTCTTCAAAACAGGTACAGTTGATGAATGGATGGATTGCGGAAATAAAAACGTAACGCTAGAAACCAATACCAAGATGCTAGGATTTTTAAAAGCAGATGGAGAAGAGCAATTAGTTCACGATTCTGTCGTTTTAGAGAATTCAGAAGTGATAGAACCATGTTTCATCGGAAAAGGAACGGTTTTAAAGAACACTACAGTTGGTCCTAACGTTTCTATAGGCAAAGATTGCCTTATTGAAAATTCAACCGTTAAAAATAGCTTAATACAGAATCAGACGACTATTAAAAACGCTAATTTAGACGAAGCTATGATTGGTAACCACGTAAAGTATAATGGCGAGTTTACCAAAATTAGTATTGGAGATTACACTGTAATGGAATAACATTCCTGCGCAGGCAGGAATCTCTTTTTCCCTAGTTGTAATTAATATGAAAAATAGAATGAATTTGAACAAAGAACAACTTATTGAAGAAGCGAAAAATCTCATTGAAATTGGTAATGAATTGATTGCTTATGGTAAATCAAATAGAGGTTTTGCAAGAGACGATCAAGTTCAAAAGTTCTCTTTCTGGGCAAATATGACTGGGGAATTCATTAATAGAATAAAGGACAAAAAAAGTCATCAATCAATGGCTTTCGAAAGTTTTAGATTAAACACAAGTACATCTAATATTCACACAGGAAATTATGGTCAAGTTGTTCAGATAAATGGAGTTCTTGAAAGTATCATTTATGAATTGGAAAACAACTTGTTATACAAGATTAAAAAAGTTTTACAAGCAGATATATTTTCTGACTTTTTAGAAATGGCAGAACATTTACTAAAAGAAGGTTACAAAGATGCATCTGCAGTTATAATTGGCAGTGTTTTGGAAGATACTTTGCGAAAACTATGCGAACTAAATGGAATTGATATAATCAACGAAAAGGGGAAGTATCTAACTATTGATCCAATGAATATGTCGTTAGTAAAAGCAGATGTTTACAATAAGTTAATTCAAAAACAAATAACAAGTTGGGCTGATTTGAGAAATAATGCAGCTCACGGGAATTTTGACAAGTATGACATTCGACAAGTGGAAATGATGTTACTATTCGTTCAAAATTTCTGTTCAGAACATTTAAAATAAAAGTACAGGTTACAAACAAAGGCTACAGTTCATTATGGCTAAAATTCCTAATCAGAATTAATTGCAATTAGCTATCTTTCGGTTACAGTGAAAAATCATAGCCAAACACAAGTTTGGAACAACTTTTGAAACTAATATGTCATTCAGAGCGTTAGCGAAGAATCTAATATGAAATTAAAACAACACATAACAAAACTTCTACTAGTACTATTTTTAGTACCAAGCTTTGCTATGGCC
>JASBSE010000206.1 GCA_030149115.1 Winogradskyella sp.
TAGTTGTGACCGAAGAAATCACAGTAGAGTTTGGTTGCTGACATAGTAGGTTAAGATTTAAGATAAACATTTTGAGTTGGTTAAACTTAATAAATAAATTACCTAAAACGTCAAAAAGTATTATTTTTCGATGAATTGTAATAAAAAGTAAGTTAATTCTGATATATTTTCGATATGACTCATGTGTCCTTCTGATAATTCAGAATATTTTATGTCCGTGTCTGCAATTTTTGCAATCAGTAAGTCCTTATTTATCAACGCATCTTTTTTTCCTAGGATGATGAGCTTATGCGCTTTAAGGGATTTAAAAACTTCAAATCTATTTAGCCTTAGTTTCATGCCTTCATTTGCTGCCATGTAACCTTGAAGCGATGTGTTAAGTGCAATATTTAAAGCCTGTTCATACTTAGCTTTAAAACTTATTCTACTTTCAGGAGCAAAAAGATTTGCAAAGGACATACGGACTAAATTTTCAAAATTAGTCTTTGCCATCTCGTTGGCACGCGTTCTTAAGACTTTACGTTCTTCACTATCAGCTTCAAATGTGGAATTCATTAAACAAAGTCCTTCAAAAAGTAGAGGTTGTTGTTCTGCCAATGCTAAAGCCACATATCCTCCCATAGAATGTCCAATCACTTTAGCGTGTTTTATCTTTAAATGTCGCAAAACGGCATACACAGCGTCAGCCATGTCTTCCATTGTGTGTACATATCCTAAAGAGTCCGTTTCGCCATGTCCTAATAAATCTATGCAAACCACTTGGTGTGTTCTTGCAAATTCGGGTTCCAAATCTTTCCACATGGCTGAGGTTTCTAAAAAACCATGCAATAACAAAATGGTCTTACCTTCTCCTGAAACTGTATAATGAATCTTTATGTTTTTGTAGTCTATAGACATAGATGCAAAGATAAATGTTGAAATACGATCAGTAAACTTTTCATCGGTAACATTTATTATATTTGAAGTCTTTCATGTTAAAACAAAATATCATGCTTTTAAAACGCCTATTTATTGCCCTTCTTTTAGTAAGTAGTACTAGCCTTTTTGCCCAATTGAATGAGGCTGAAATTGATAAATTAGTAAAGGAAACGCTCTCCACCTTTGATGTGCCTGGTATTTCGGTTGGTGTATTTAAAGATGGCAAAGAAGTCTATGCTAAAGGGCATGGAGTACGCTCTTTAACCAATAAAAAAGACATGAATTCTGAAACTTTAGTTGGTGTGGCTTCTAACAGTA
>JASBSE010000214.1 GCA_030149115.1 Winogradskyella sp.
GTTGTTGACCAAATTTTAATATCAATTTTTTCGGGTGGTCATTCGCTTTTAATTGGTGTTCCAGGTTTGGCTAAAACTTTAATGGTAAATACCATTGCTCAAACTCTTGGTTTAGATTTTAAACGTATTCAGTTTACCCCAGATTTAATGCCTAGCGATATTTTAGGAAGTGAAATTTTAGATGAAAATCGCAATTTTAAGTTTATAAAGGGACCAATATTTGCTAATATCATCTTAGCGGATGAGATTAACAGAACTCCGCCAAAAACTCAGGCAGCACTTTTAGAGGCTATGCAAGAACGTGCGGTAACAGTAGCAGGTCATCAATATAAATTAAGCTTACCTTACTTTGTGTTGGCAACACAAAATCCAATAGAACAAGAAGGGACATATCCGTTACCAGAGGCGCAGTTAGACCGTTTTATGTTCGCAATTCGATTGGAATATCCATCTTTTAAAGAGGAAGTAGAAGTTGTAAAGGCTACAACTACAGATATGCAATCCACGGTTAATGCATTGTTCTCGGCACAAGAAATTATAGATTTTCAGAATGTAATACGTCGTATTCCTGTTGCAGATAATGTTATAGAATACGCAGTATCTTTAGTAGCTAAAACAAGGCCAAATGAAGAAACTGCTGCAGATGTAGTTAAAGAATTTGTGGATTGGGGCGCAGGTCCGAGAGCTTCTCAAAATTTAATATTAGCAGCCAAAACTCATGCTGCTACAAAAGGAAAGTTTTCTCCAGATATAGAAGATATCCAAGCTGTTGCTATAGGTATATTAAGACATAGAATCATTAAAAACTACAAGGCTGAGGCAGAAGGTGTTTCAGATGAAAATATAATTAAAAGTTTATTTTAAGTTTGATGCCTCATCATACAAAAAAGACCTTTTGAGAGTTTTCAAAAGGTCTTTTTTGTTTCTGAAATAATTTAGTCTTTAATTGGTTTTTCTAAATTTTGCTTTAGATGTTTTGCGTAAAAGCCCATCATGGCTTTATACAAGGCAATAGAATTTTCTTCTTTGGCAAATCCGTGACCTTCATCATATTTTACCATATAAGGTACATCAACACCTTTAGCACGTAGAGCTTCAACAATTTGATCTGATTCATCTATGTTAACCCTTGGGTCATTTGCCCCTTGTACAACAAATAGCGGTTTTTTAATCTTATCAACATGAAACGCAGGAGACACTTCTTTCATAATCTCTTTTTCTTCTGGTACATCTGGATCATACCATATTTCTTCTACAATTTCTTTATATGGTTTCCAGTATTCTGGGAAAGAATCATAAAATGTAAAAATATTAGATACACCAACATAATCAACACCACACGCATATAAGTCTGGTGTTTTAGTCAATCCTCGTAACACAGCATATCCGCCATGACTTCCTCCGTATATTGCAGCATTATCTTTATCTACCCAACCTTTATCAATTACATATTGTAATCCATCTTCAACATCATCCATGGCTTTTCGGCCAATTTGTTTAAATCCTGATTCTAGGAACTCACGACCATAACCACCAGAAATTCTAAAATTTACTTGCAATGTAGCATATCCACGACTTGCAAATAGTTGTGCTTCTGGATTAAATCCCCAAGAATCTCTTATGCCTTGTGGTCCACCATGAGGATTTACAATAACCGGAACTCGCTTTCCTTCAAGCGCAGCTTTTGGTAATGTGATATAACCATGGATGGTTTTTCCGTCTCTGCTTTTAAAAGTAATTGGTCGCATCTCAGCCATATCCTCTTCAAGTAGGTTAGGCATTAAATTATATAACAGTTTAAATTCATCAGCTTTCGCATCGTAAGAGTAGTAAGTTCCGTATAATTTGTCGCTCTGTAAAAAGATTAGATATTTGCTTTCATCATCTGTTACATCTGTTATTCTATAACTATAGTTAGGGAACTTGCTTGTAATTTTGTTGTGTAGGTTTTTGTAGTAGTCACTTACTGGTACAATGACATTTTTTTCACCTTCATAAGAGAAGTAGTCTAGTTCATAACCTCTATTTCTAGATAATGAAAGACCAGATGCATCATAGTCGTCATTAGAAAACAATTTTTTAATCACTTTATCTTCTTTGATGTCATATAAGTAAATTTGAGCTTTGTCAGTTTCTAGGTTAGATGAAACGTAAGCGTCATGGGCATAATCTGTAGCATAGTCAAAGGATAGAATACTAAAACTGTCTTTCCAGTTTAACTCTTTTATAATTTCAAAATTATCTCCATCAAATGTGTAATATAAATCAAAATTTACTCCGTCACGTAATCTTGCAAATCCACGTAGATTACCATCCTTATCAAATTCATAACCATCTATAGGATTAGCAGCATCATCATTTTTATAGAGTTGTTCAAGCTCACCAGTAACAATATTTATTTTATACGGTTCAAATATTTGTGGGCTGTTCTGATTCATAGAAATAATCATGTGATTTTTATCTTCTTTCAGATTATTTAAGATGTTAACCTTAACACCATCAAAAGGTGTTAGCTCCTTTTGGTTGCTTCCATCAACATTAACAGCAAATAAATGGTAGTCCTCGTTACCTCCTTTATCCATTACATAAACTAAACGATCATTGTTTGCCCAACCAAAACCTCTAATTAGTTCTTCCTTTTCTTCAATAATACGTGTTACAGCATCTGTTTCTAAATTCTTTACGTAGACATGGTTTTTCTTATTTTCATCTTTTTCTCTGTAAGATAAATACTTTCCATCAGGTGAGAAGCTAAATGATCTTGCTTTAGGTCTTGCGAAGTAATCTTCAACGGAGTATTTGTAGCCATTAATAGGTTTCCAGTTAGAAAGTTCTGCCAAATCTTCATCAGAAGTTGGTAGAGAGGTATTGCCTGGTAAAGTTTTTACAGTTTTGTTTAGGGTTAATGGGAGTTCATTTCCACCTTGATAGAGCGTTCCGTTAATTACATTTCCGTTTAGTGTGCCAATATATTTTAAACCTGCTTGCTTTAATTCAACGGTCAATGTATCGTCTTTATAAGTGGTAACATCCATAGGAATACCCATTGCACCTTGTGATGGACTATCCATTGTAGATGTATATGTATCGCCTTCCATTGTTACATTAAATAATAGTGGGATTTCTGTGTTTTGTACAGATAACTTTCCTTCCCATGCGCCAATTATTTCTTGGGCATAAGATTGAGTTAAGATGCTCACAAACAAAAGAAAAGCACCACTCAATTTTAAAAACATTGTTTTCATTTTAATTATTTTTAGGATTAATGGTTTTTGAATCTATAAATATTCGGTTGATACTCATTAGAAGAAAAAATATGCATTTTGTTACAAATCAAGTGTTAAAATGAAATCCTTAATCGCAATCATATCAATTAGCTATACTTATATATAGAAGTTTAATTAGAAATATATATTCATTCTAAATAAGATGAATTGTTAAATTTTTATTTAAATGACAATTAAGGTGTTAATATTAAAGGTAATGTATGTGTAAAATGACTTTTTGTGATTTATTTTCAACATTTTGGTAATTTCTTTACATATTTTCAAAAGCCCTTACTATTTCGTAATTTTGTGACACTTAAATTTAAAATAATTATCAACCTTTAAATATACTTTATGGCTTTTGACATTGATATGATAAAAGAGGTTTATTCTAACATGACTGAGCGCGTAGATGCAGCCAGAGATATTGTTGGAAAACCATTAACACTTTCAGAAAAAATATTATATGCTCATCTTTGGGATGGTAAACCTACAAAACCATTTACCAGAGGTAAGGATTA
>JASBSE010000215.1 GCA_030149115.1 Winogradskyella sp.
TTTACAAACGAATATTATGGCACATAATAGATGGACATATAAACCCGAAAGTGGAGGCGAATTTAAAAATGACTTTACTAATTTTTTCTTCAATAAAAACAATTTGCTCACTTTATCCTTAATTTTTCATTTAAAGAAAAGGCAATAAGCTTGTAAAGGCTACAAACTAAAATTCACAAATTATGAAAACAAAAATTATTTAATTAACCCCTACTTTTAGTTTAATTGTAAGTGCTTCATCAGGAAGTCATCTAAGAGGGTTAGATGTCGTTACAAAAACCTAAAGATAGTTAGTTTATATAATCATGATTTGTAAGAGACCCTTATCACATCAATCGATGGATAAGGGTTTATCGTAAAACTATCACAATTTGCGAGAGGGGAAATTTGTGTTTAAAAAGATTTACAAGATTAATCATTTATTAATTTAGTAGAGGTTTTAATTAACCTAAAATCTCATCTTTTTAAGTTTCTAGAATGGCTTACCCAAATACACTAACTTACTCTTTGCATCAATTTCTTTTTCTACTTCATCGTCTAAAGAAGGAATAATGTGTATTTCACCTTTGCTTGTTTTAAGGAATAAAGGTATTTGGTCTTTATTAGACTTTATGTTCTCTAAAATATTATGGTAAGAATCTAGATCTTTTACTACTACTTCATGAATTTCTGGATATTCTTCCGTTACTTCCATTAGATTATTAAAGTCATCGGATAATGTGAATACACCATTTTCTGGAGAAATAGAGCTATTCTCTAATTCAGCCTTAGAAGCTAATCTAAAAGACCCATTTTCGCCAAACTGTGCTCCGAATTTTTCCACAGCGTATCGGTTAATATCTGCGTTTCCGGTTAATGCTAATAGGTATCCAATATCATTAAACTCTACATTATCTTTTAAAGTCTCAGAGTAAATGTTCTCTGTATGTGCCTCTATACCCATTTTTTCGGCTTCACTAACGTTGTTTTGGTTACTGTCTACTAAAACCACATGACGTCCATTATCTATAAGGTACTGTGCTACTAGGCGCGAAACTCTTGATGCTCCTATAATTAAAATACCTTCAGATTTAGATAAGAAAACTCCCGAAATTCTTGCAAATAAACGAGCTGTAGTTGCATTAAGTAATACTGTACCCAGCACAATCATAAACACTAAAGGAGTAATATATTCTGCTCCTTCAACGCCTCCTGCTCTAAGCTTACTTCCAAAAAGTGATGCTATACCTGCAGCAACAATACCACGTGGGCCTACCCAACTAATAAACATTTTTTCGTTAGTTCTAAGTGTTGAGCCATGTGCACTAATAAAAACAGCTATTGGCCTTATAACAAAAGCTACAGCTAAGAACAATGCTAAGGTTTCCCATCTGTATAATAGCATTAAATCTTGGTAATTAATGTTTGCGGCTAAAAGAATGAAAAGGATTGAAATCAATAGCACGCTCAATGATTCCTTGAAGTATAGTAATTCTTTAATGTTGTCTAACTTGCTGTTTCCTATAACCATTCCCATCACTACAACCGCTAATAATCCCGACTCATGCGCAAATATCTCAGATTCAATAAATACCAAGAGAACTACAGATAAGGACACAACATTAAGAAGATAATGGGGAATGAATTTTTTATTAATCGCAAACACTAAAGCATGTGCAAACGTAAACCCAAATGTTGTTCCAAATAGAATAATTTTACCAAACTCAATTAATGCTGTTTTGGTAAATCCAACTTCTCCTTCAACCGAAATAAATTCAAAAACCAATACTGCAATTAATGCTCCTATTGGGTCAATGAGTATTCCTTCCCATTTTAAAACAGTAGACACATCACGTTTTAAAGGAATATTTCTAAGGATTGGTGTTATAACCGTTGGACCCGTAACAATAATTAATCCCGAAAACAGAAAACATAAGTCCCAGCTAAGACCAAATAAATAATGTGCCAAAACCGCAGCACCAAAAAACGTAACTGCTGCACCTACTGTAATCAACTTGGTAATGACAGGTCCAACATTTCGTATTTCACTTCGCTTAAGAGTTAATCCTCCTTCAAAAAGAATAATACTAATGGCTAAAGACACAAAATAGAATAAGCCTTCTCCAGGAAACAAACCTTTCTTATGTTCTTCATTCCAAATCGGTTCTATCCATTTTGTGCCATCAGCATTTATAAATTCGGCAGCAATTGGTCCTACCAAAAGACCTATGAGTATTAATGGTAAAATAGCCGGAATCTTAAATTTCCAAGCAAACCATTGTGCTAAAATTCCTAGTATAATTATACCTGCTAATTCAACCATAACCTTGTTTTTTAAATCATCTCGAAAATAGCCTTTTTTTTATAATCGTAAAAATCCTAATAATTTCAAAAGGTTATTATGTTTTACAAGCTAATTTGGTAAATTGCGTAATTATGAAATTATATCCTATAAACGCTGGTAACTTTAAGCTTGATGGTGGTGCTATGTTTGGTGTAGTGCCTAAATCACTGTGGCAACGCACTAATCCTGCCGATAGTAACAATATGATAGATATTGCGGCACGTTGTTTGTTGATTGAAGAAGGTGATCGATTAATATTGATTGATACTGGAATGGGAAACAAACAAAACGACAAGTTTTACGGCTACTATTATCTTTGGGGAGATGACTCTATCGACAAATCTCTTGCCCAATATGGTTTTCATAGAGATGATATTACTGATGTATTTATGACACATCTGCATTTTGATCACTGTGGAGGTAGTATTCAATGGAACAAAGACCGAACAGGTTTGGAGCCTGCTTTTAAAAATGCACATTTTTGGAGCAATGCCGACCATTGGAAATGGGCAACCGAACCTAACAGAAGAGAAAAAGCTTCTTTTCTCAAAGAAAATATATTGCCAATGGAAGAATGTGGTCAATTAAAATTTACCAACCTTCCAAATGATAAAATTTTAAAAAGTTCTGATTTAGGTTTTGATATTTTCTTTGCAGATGGACACACAGATAAACAAATGATTCCTATGATTAACTTTGAAGGGAAAACCATTTGCTTTATGGCAGATTTATTACCAACGGCAGGTCATTTACCATTACCGTTTGTAATGGGCTACGATACCAGACCATTACTAACCTTAGACGAAAAAGAACATTTTTTAAATATGGCAGCAGACGAGAATTTTTATTTATTCTTAGAACATGATGCTCATAATGAAATTATAACAGTAAAACACACCGAAAAAGGTGTTAGACTTAACGAAAATTATACTTGTAAAGAAATATTTAATTAAAACTAAACATCAACAAATGAAATTTAACATTAGACCATTAGCGTACCTATTTGTTTCTTCAGCACTATTTATGGGTTGTGGTGGTACAGCAGATATTATTTCTACTCCAATAGAAAATATTGATACTTCTCCATTAAAAGTTACAGAATTAACAAAGGCAGAGAAAGAAAATTGGGGCCATTTAGATTTGGCAAAAGACACTATTCCTGGTATGGCTGTAGATAGAGCCTATGAGGAAATCATAAAAGGAAAAAAGGGTAAAAAAGTTATCGTTGCCGTAATCGATTCTGGAATAGACATAGACCATGAAGATTTAGACGATGTTATCTGGACGAACAAAGACGAAATACCAAACAACGGAATAGATGATGATAAAAACGGTTATGTTGATGATATTCATGGTTGGAACTTCTTAGGAGATGCTTACGACGAGCAATTAGAATACGTACGAATGATTGCTGCAAAAGATACATCTAATCCAAGATATGACGAAGCTGTAGCATTACAAGCCTCTGAGTATGAATTATGGACTGGTCGTAAAACCCAATACGATCAAATCTACCAACAAGTTGTTTCTGCTGATGAAACTTTAGCTAAAGCAACAGGTAAAAAAGATTATACCAAAGAAGATGTTAATGCAATAACGTCTGAAGATGCTGATGTACAACAAGCTAAAGGTATTGCACAATACATGTACAGCAACGGTATAGATTCTATGGCTGACGCTAAAAAAGAAATCAAAGAGGCTTTAGAATCTATTAATGAGCGTTTAAACTATAACTTAAATATTAACTTCTCTGGTAGAACTACTAAAGATGATATCAACGATTTATCTGATGTTGGTTACGGAAATGGTAACGTAAAACATGTTAAAAAGTCTGAATCCCATGGTACACATGTTGCTGGTATAATTGCTGCAGAACGTAACAATGGTTTAGGCGCAAACGGTGTAGCAAATAATGTTGAGATTATGGCAATTCGTGTTGTACCTAACGGAGATGAGTACGATAAGGATGTTGCTTTATCTATTCGTTACGCTGTAGATAATGGAGCAAAGGTTATTAACGGTAGTTTTGGTAAGTCATTTTCTCCTCATAGCGAATGGGTAAGAGACGCTATTAAATATGCAGCAGATAAGGATGTTGTTTTTGTTCATGCAGCAGGAAATGACAGTAATAATATTGATGAAGAACCTAACTTCCCTGATGATAATGTGGACTTCGTTGAAGTATCTGATAATTACATTAGAGTTGGTTCATTAACCCAAAACTATGGCTCTAAAATGGTATCTGGTTTTTCTAACTACGGAAAGAAAAACGTAGATGTATTTGCACCTGGTTCTTCAATTTACTCAACAACTCCAGAAAACGAATACGATTTTAAAGGTGGTACATCTATGGCAGCACCTGGTGTTGCTGGTATTGCAGCGTTAATTCGTTCTCAATATCCAAACTTAACAGCAGCTCAGGTAAAACAAGTAATTTTAGAATCTGGTTTACCATTAACAACTAAGGTTGTTGTTGGAGGTGACGCTTCAAACGTAAAGCCATTTGCTGATTTATCTAAATCCGGAAAAATTGCTAATGCATTCAATGCATTAATTATGGCTTCTAAAATAAAATAAACCCTTTTGGGGAATTCTATAAGGTAACTATTCCAAATATGACGGAATAGTTACCTTTTAATTTTAAATCATTTTGATATGAAAAAATTGCTTTTTAACCTAACGCTTTTTGCCTTAGCTTTTTCATGTGGTGCAACTGAAAACCCTATTAAAAACTCATCGAAAAAGAGAGAAAACACATCTTCTTATGGGTATTGGCAGCAGCATGTTAATTACACTATGGAAATTGATATGGATGTCAATTCCTATCAGTATAAAGGAACGCAAAAACTAGTATATACCAATAACTCACCAGATGTGCTTAATCGTGTTTACTATCATTTATACTTTAATGCATTTCAACCTGGTAGTGAAATGGATGTACGCTCTAGGACTATTGCAGACGCGGATCCCAGAGTTGGAGATCGTATAAGTAAGCTTCAACCAGATGAAATTGGATACATAAAAGTTAATTCCTTAAAACAAAATGGAGAAGTAATCTCTCACGAAACAGTAGGAACGGTACTTGAAGTAAAATTAAACCAACCTATTCAACCAGGTGAAAGTGTAACTTTTGATATGGATTTTGACGCTCAAGTTCCTCTTCAAATTCGTCGTGCAGGCAGAAATAACAAAGAAGGTGTAGCGCTATCCATGACGCAATGGTATCCTAAGTTGGCAGAATATGATGATGAAGGTTGGCATGCAGATCCTTACATTGCTAGAGAGTTTCATGGTGTTTGGGGCGATTTTGATGTAAAACTTACTATTGATAAAGATTATGTAGTTGGTGGTACAGGTTATATTCAAAGTGAAACCAAAGCTAAAAAAGGTAAAAAAACAATTCATTTTAAAGCTCCTAATGTTCATGATTTTACTTGGGCCGCAGATCCAAATTTTATTCATGATACATTTGAAATGCCAAATGGACCAACATTACATTTTTATTATAAAAAAGATTTAGAACCTCAGTACATAGAAAACTGGAAAAAGCTTCAGCCAGATACAGCTAAGCTTATGACCTATTTTAGTGATGCTGTTGGTAAGTATCCATATGACCAATATTCTGTAATCCAAGGAGGTGATGGAGGCATGGAGTATGCTATGTGTACACTAATTACAGGACAACGCAGCTACGGAAGTTTATTAGGTGTAACAGCTCACGAAATGGCTCATACATGGTTTCAATTTTTATTGGCAACTAACGAAGCTAAGCACGAGTGGATGGACGAAGGTTTTACCACATACATTTCTACTTTAGCAGAAAACGAACTTAGTAGTAATAAAAGTGATAATCCTTTATCATATACATACAGAGGTTATATTGGTTTGGCAAATTCTGGTTACGAACAGCCTCTGACCACCCAAGCAGATCGTTATAAATATAATCAAGTATATGGTGCAGCAGCCTATAATAAAGGTGGTGTATTTATTGCACAATTAGGATACGTTATAGGACAAGAAAATTTAAACAAAACCATTAAAAAATACTTCGAAGACTTTTCGTTTAAGCACCCTAAACCAATGGATTTTATCCGAACAGCTGAACGCGTTACAGATTTTGAATTGGACTGGTATCTTATAGATTTTGGGCAAACTACAAATACTATTGATTATGGTGTGAAGTCTGTTGAAGGCAATGCAATAACTCTAGAGCGTATCGGTTTAATGCCTATGCCAATAGATCTTTCTGTAACATACACTGATGGAACTACTGAAGAATTTTACATTCCGTTACAAATGATGCGTGGCGAAAAACCAACCTCAGCAACAATTATAGGCGATTGGGCTTGGGCAATGCCAACGTATACATTTAACGCTAAGAAAACAGTTAAATCTGTTGAGATAGATGCTTCAAAACTAATGGCAGATGTTAAGCGTGAAAATAATACGTTTACAGTAGAATAACATATGATTGTTTTCTTTGGTTTAAGGTCTGCACGTATTGAGTCTCGTAAGTTAGATGCTAATACAACTTGCGAGCATTGCAATAGTGAAAATTCATTTATTGCAAGTGTTTATGGAAACTATTTTCATGTGTTTTGGATTCCGATTTTTTCAACTGGAAAGGCTATTGTGGTAGAGTGCAATCACTGTAAAAAAACATATCATTTAAAAGATTTATTTCCTGATAACCAAAAGGCTGTTCAAAATTCATTTAATGAAAACCCACCTAAAAAAGCAAAATGGCTCAATTTGGGCTGTTTTGTTATTCTGGGATTTGTGTTTTTATTTATATGCTTGGCTATATACTCAATAATACTCTCAAGTTTTAACGACGATTATGAAGATAATTATGATACGGATTATCCTACATATGAAGAATCAAAAATTGATGGCGAAAAAAATGATGATGAGTATGTTATTGAAAATCCAGATCCTAAATGGATTAAGACTTTAAAAAAAGACCTTCTCGAATCAGAGCTTTATCCCAATAAAGAAGAGGAACCTGTAAGTTATGCTCTACAGCAATGTTTAGATACTGAGACACTAGGATTAGGTGAAGACGATATTGGCTACTACTATAAAGTTAATGATGATGAAGTTTTAATACTTCTTCAACCTTGGAACCTGAGTAAATTAAATGAAAAAGAAAAAAATGCTTTCTATAAAAAAATTGACCATTGTTTGGATATCATCTTAAAAGGTGAAAGCTATAAACGCTTTATAGGTGTATATGATCAATATGAATTAAAAATGCAAAAGACTCCAAAGGGAATGGTAAAAGATAGCACAGCAAAAAGTTCGGAATTACTTAAAGAATTTTATGATAAAATTTAGCTACAAACCTGTTTTAATACCATTTTTCGTTCTTATACATAGATTTTTTAACCACACGCTCTCTATTGTAAAGTAACAAGTGATTTTTATCTATTTGCTTGTTTCTGTATCCAAATAGGTGAAATATAGATTTTGCTAAAAATCGAGTAACTTTTAGATTGGCTTTTAGAATTCCTTTAGACTTATCGTACCAAGTAATACCAGGTAAAAAAGTTAATACTTGATCTGCTTTTGCCTTTCTTAAAAGTTCCGATAATTTTAAGAAGAATTGTGGAATAGCCTTAATAATAAAGAAGCCATCATTTCCAGATTTTTGATACAATGGCATAAAGAGTTTTGCCGAATAATTTGAGAAAATATCTTGACCGTCAGAACTAGCTAAAAGTGTTCCTTTTTTGATAGATTGAAAGCTTTCAAAACCTTGATACATCTTAAAATCTTCCTCTGCTTTAATATGATATTTATAAACAACTTCAAAAATAGAAGCGATTGATTTTGAAGCGATTTTTAATTCATTTTTATACACATTTATTTTATCGCTTTCAGGATTAAGTAAGTTGTTGGTGTGATTCAAAACTAAATAAACAAACGCCTCACAGCTCTTTACGGCTTGTGGGTCTGTATGTTGTCCAGATTCAAAACCGAGAGACACATAGCCAAGCGTATTTAAATAACTTAAAAGTGGACCCTCTAAATATTCTTCAATACCAAGTACTACAGGTATATTAAAACAGGCTGAAAATTTACGGTTGATTAAAGCGTCATTAATGGTTATAAACGGCAAGGTTTTGC
>JASBSE010000262.1 GCA_030149115.1 Winogradskyella sp.
TTATTTTTGGCTTTTAATTCTGCATTGTTCGCGCAAGATAATTCAGAAGCCATTAAATCTGATTTCGCAAACTATCTTAAAGCCATAAAGGCTCAGGATTTTGAAACCTCTTTAGATTATTTGGTAGAAGATGTTTTTGAAATTATTCCTAAGGAAACGATGCTAATTCTAATGGAGCAAACATTTAATACTGAGGGAGTGGAGTTTACTTTTGGCGATTTTGTTATAAATGAAATAAAAGAACCTATTGTTGTGGATAGCACCTCTTATGTTATTCTTAATTATGAGAATGAGATGTCTATTAAATATACGGAGCAGCAAGAAGAAGAAACTTCTGAAGAAGACAAAAAGTTAACTCAAGTGATGACACACTCATTGTTAGAACAGCAGTTTGGTAAAGGGAATGTAACCTATAATAAATCTACTGAATTTTTTGATATAAAAGCTATAAAAAAAGCGATTGCTATTTATAATGAGGATGAAAGGAAATGGAAATTTTTAGTTGTTGAAAAAGGAAATCCGTTCTTACTAAAGTCCATATTACCGAGTTCAATTTTAGAGAAAGTTTTAACCGAAGATTAATTAAGATGAGAACCTCACTATCACTCATATTAATATTGTTTTCATTTTCTTTTTGTGTGACACAAACAGACGAAGCAGTATTAAAGACCATTTACAAACAGTCTTTAACCAATGGCAAAAGCTACCAATGGTTAGACTATTTATCCAATACTATTGGAGGTCGTTTATCTGGCTCAACCAATGCAGAGCTTGCAGTGCAATACACAAAAAGTGAGCTAGAAAAACTTGGATTAGATAAAGTGTGGCTGCAACCTGTAATGGTGCCAAAATGGGTCAGAGGTGAAAAAGAAATGGCTTATTTTGTTGCCAATGAAGAGTTTAATAAAGTTAATATTTGTGCTTTAGGTGGTTCTGTTGCCACTTCTGAAAAGGGTCTAAAAGCAAAAGTCATAGAAGTTAGTAGCTATAAGGATTTAGAAAGCTTAGGTGAAACCAAAATTAAAGGTAAAATTGTATTCATTAATAGAGCTTTGCAACCAGATTTAATAAATACTTTTGAAGCTTATGGTGGTTGTTCTGTAGAACGTTACAGAGGAGCGGCTGAAGCCTCAAAGTATGGTGCAGTTGGAACTATTGTACGTTCATTGAGTTCTAGACAAGACGATTATCCACATACAGGAAGCATGAGTTATGGAGATTTACCTGTAGAAAAAAGAATACCATCTGCAGCGATAAGTACAAACGATGCTGTAAAACTAAGTGAGGCTTTAAAAAAAGATAAAGACCTTGAATTCTTTTTTGAAATGAGTTGCCAACAATATGATGATGTAGAGTCTTATAATGTTATCGGTGAGATTACAGGAAGCGAATTTCCAAACGAATATATTGTGGTTGGTGGCCATTTAGATTCTTGGGATTTAGGGGATGGAGCTCATGATGATGGTGCAGGAGTTGTACAGTCTATGGATGTTTTACGATTATTGAAAGAAAGTGGTGTTAGACCAAAGCGTAGCATTAGAGTTGTCCTTTTTATGAATGAAGAAAATGGACTTCGCGGTGGACGTAAATATGCCGAAGTAGCAAAATTAAAAGGTGAAAAACATGTCTTTGCTCTAGAAAGTGATGCAGGTGGTTTTACACCGAGAGGCTTTAGTTTTGATGGTAGTGAGTTAATGCTACAGAAAATAGATGCATGGCGACCACTCTTTCAGCCTTATTTAATTCATTATTTTGAAAAAGGCTATAGTGGTGCTGATATTGGACCGTTAAAAGATGATGGTATTCTGTTAGCAGGTTTACGACCAGACTCTCAGCGTTACTTTGATCATCATCATGCTGCCAATGACACTTTTGAGCACGTTAACAAGCGCGAATTAGAATTAGGAGCTGCAACCATGACAGCTTTAGTATATTTAGTAGATAAGTATGGAGTAGAGACTTCTTTAGGGATGAAAGAGATAAAGGATTAAAAGCAGATTTATTGAGATTCGTCAAGTCTTTGTTTTATTCTATTTATCAATTCAATAGCATCTTCCTTATACTTTTGGGTTGCGCCTAGATGGTTTCCAACAGCTAGCATTCTATGAGATGCGACACGCTTTTTATAATCATCACTTGTTGTGTAATATTCAATAACTTCTTTACTTAATTTGTTAGTGGCTAAATCTATAAACCAAGGAAATTTTTCTAGCTCATAAAAGTTTTTCATCACAATGGTTTCCATGCGGTCATTATTCTTGTCAATTATTGGGGTGTAGACAGAATATAATCTGGTAATATCAGTAATGAGACTATCCTTTTGAGTATTAGTTTCATCAGTTAGCCGTTTTAATTGCTCAAAACCTTTGGTTTGTATGGCAAAAGGTTGGTAGACGGTTACAAGATTAAAACAGTTTAAACAGTCCATGTAGTTGTCTGGAGTAATTTCATTATTTAATATTCTATTACTGTCCTCAAGGTTTTTTTTATAAAAATCAATAATGTTATTTGCAGATAAAGTGTCAGCTTCCAGATCATAAGATATAGTGCTGAGCGTATTGTTGATTACAGATTTTAGTTTTCTGTTTTCATTCCAGTTATTGACATAAAGTGCAAGTAGAATACCAATCATTACCAATGCTATTTCGCCTATGGCATATACTAAATAGCTGCTTACTTTGTTGGAGAAGAATTGCTTTCTGATTTTTCTAAAGACACTAATCATAGTTTTTATTTATCATTCTTTTTTTCTTTCTTCATCTGTAGATATTTTGATACCAAGCGAACCCCAAGTCTTGCAAATAGGATTACTGAAATAACTATTACAATGTCAAAACCGCTCATGATTTAATTATTAAAGAGTGTTATTTTTTAACTGATAAAAAGGCTCTTGGCTAGTGCCTTATTGATAGTTTATTCTATATCAAGCAGCAAAAGTTTTCTTGATTTCAAAAAGCGCATCTCTAGAGATAGGTTTTACAATATAATTACTTACGTTTTTATAGGATTTTGCACGTTCCATATCAGTTGGATTTATAGAAGAACTTACAACATAGATTACGATTTCTTTTTTAGGTTTTATTTTTATAAACTCTTCTAGAAATTGCCATCCGTCCATGATAGGCATATTTATATCCAATAAAATTAGTTCTGGGATATTAACATCATTTAAAATTAGATTTTTGAGTTCTTTTATAGCGTCCTTTCCATTTTTAAAGATTAAGATGTTATCGCAGAAATCACCTTTTTGAATTAGTCTCTTTACGGCAAAAATGTAAATTTCGTCGTCATCAATAATGCACGTAGTATTTATTTGTTTCATTTTTTTAAAAATATTTTGAAAGTAGTCCCTTCATTGACATAACTTTCAACCGTTATATTACCTTGCATAGCTTCTACTTGGTTTTTTATTAAAAATAGTCCAAGTCCTCTTGCATCTTTATTTTTGTGAAATGTATTATACATACCAAAAATTCTGTCACCATGGAGACCAAGGTCTATACCACGACCATTATCTTCAAATTTTAAAACTAAATATTTGTCCTGATAGTTGCCAGAAATATTTATAACTAGAGGAGTACTTGCTCTTCTGTATTTTATTGAATTCGATAAAAGATTAATTACTATACTATCAAAGTAAGCAGGGACAGTGTTTAAAAAAATATCTTTGGAAATGTTATTGTTTATTGTTGCATCTGTGTCAATAGTTCTTGCAGAAATACTGTCAATGTTTTTTTGTATCTCTTTATAAACGTTGATCTTGGAGTAAGATTCTGTCAGTGCAATATTAATCTGAGCTACCTTATTAAGATTCTGTATGGTTTCATTTAGGTTTTCAGAAGCCTTTTTTAGCATTGGGAAAATCTCATTTTTAGTAATGTGAGAGTAGTCTTCTTCAATAACATTAAGAAGCAATGATAAATTACCAGAATGTGTTCTAAGATTGTGTGATACAATATGAGCAAAATTAATTAGCCTTTTGTTTTGGTCTACAGTTGTAGTCAATAGCTTCTTAATTTCTATTTCGGTATTTTTAGCTTTGGAAATATCTTGAAATAACCCGCGAACTCTAACACATTTTTTGTTCTCAAAAAAAGGATAGCCAATTGCTCTAACCCATTTTTCTTTGCCTTTTTTTGTAACCATTTCGAGTTCAATATCATATTTTTGATTGTACTCTATTGCTTCAGAAAAATATTTTAAAATCATTGATTTACTCTCACCATCTTTATAAAAGCTTATGGCAGATTCAACATTTGGAATATAGTCTGAATCGACTTCATGGATTTTTCTGGTAACATCACTCCATACAAGGTTTTGGGTTTCTATATCATATTCCCAAGTACCAATTATTGCGGCTTCTTGAATAAAGCTAAATAAATCAACATCTTTAGTATTTTGAAGTGGTTTACCTTTTGTCATTATAAAAAACTTATTTGCAGAAGATTACCAACGATTTACTATATGGTGTTGGTTAAGTCTAAATATTCAGCATAATTAAATATAGTAATTTTTTTTGAATGGATAATTTGCTTTAAGGCTATAAGCCATGTCTGGAATAGCTAATTACTTAAAAATTAATCTCTAGTTGGTTTCTAAGAATGTCCTCAAAAGTTTCTCTTTTTCTTATTAATTGAGGTTTGCCTTTGTAAATTAAAACTTCAGCAGGTCTGTATCGAGAATTATAGTTGCTAGCCATTGTAAAACAATACGCACCAGCATTTTTAAAACAAAGAATATCACCTTCGTTTATTTCAGAAATTCTTCGGTTATTAGCAAATGTGTCAGTTTCGCAGATGTAGCCAACAACAGAGTAAAAACGTTCTCGACCTTTTGGGTTAGATATGTTTTCTATTTCATGTTGCGATCCATAAAGCATTGGTCTTATTAAATGATTAAAACCAGAATCTATCTGAGCAAAAACAGTAGATGTTGTTTGTTTTACAACATTAACCTTTGCTAAAAACACTCCAGCTTCACTCACCAAAAATTTACCAGGTTCAAAAGCAAGGGTTAGTTCTTTGCCATATTCTTTGCAAAAACTATTAAATCGCTTTGATAGTTTTTTGCCAAGTTCTTCAATATTGGTTTCTATATCTCCTTTTTTGTAAGGAACCTTAAAACCAGAACCAAAATCAATAAACTCTAAATTTTTAAAATTCTTAGCAGTTTCAAACAAAATCTCACTGGCATACAAGAAGACATCAATATCTAAAATGTCACTTCCAGTATGCATATGTATGCCATTAATAGTCATATTAGTATTTTCAACAATACGAAGCAATAAAGGAATTTGATGTATCGAAATACCAAACTTACTATCTATATGACCAACAGATATATTGGTGTTACCACCAGCCATAACATGTGGATTTATTCTTATACAAACAGGAATATTAGGATGTTTAGAACCAAATTGTTCTAAAATGGAAAGGTTATCAATATTAATTTGAACACCTAATTCTGCAACATTTTCAATCTCTTCTAGAGAAACTCCATTAGGAGTATAAATTATATCTTCAGGTTTAAATCCTGCTTTTAAGCCAAGTTGAACTTCTTGAATAGATACTGTATCCAATCCAGAACCCATGCTATTAAATAGTTTCAGTACAGATATGTTAGAAAGAGCTTTTACTGCATAGTTAACTCTTAGATTCTTTACAGAATTAAAAGCTTTGGTTAAACGCTTGTATTGTGATGTAATTTTTTCAGCATCATAAACATAAACTGGGCTTCCGTATTCTTTAGCAATTTGTAGTAATGTATTGTTGTCCATTAATTTCTTTTAAATGAGTGCACAAACATAGAGTTAGATACTTTATAATGGAATTTATTGTTGAATATTTACTAATTTTACACATTAAGTTAAATAATTAACAAAATGAAGACAATTGCATCTTGTGTAGAGAGTATTGTATTGGAACAACCCTTTTTAGAAGAAGGTCTAGCAAAAGAAATTATTAATTATTCAGCACTGGCAGAAGCCTTGCAAAATGAAGTGTCTAAAAAATTAGGAAAGCCAGTAAAAACAGGTGCTATTATGATGGCATTGCGACGCTTTAAAGATCGTTTAGAGGTCAGTAAACCTTATTATAAATTAGATACACTTTTAGAGCAGTTGGGAGATATTACCTTGCGTTCTAATTTAAGTGACTTTACGTATAAAAATTCAAATACCTTAATAGATAGTCAGGCAGCAATTCTTACTAAAATAAAAGATAAGAGTAATGTGTTTTACACCTTTACAAGAGGTATTTTAGAAAGCAATATTATTATTTCTAGTTCAGAAAGAACTTCGGTACAAGAGAGTTTTAAAAATGAAGAGTGTATTGCTGTAAAAGAAAATCTATCTGCTATTAGTCTCACCTTACCAAAAAGCAATACGACAGTTGCTGGGTTATATTATCAAATTTTGAAACGTTTAGCATGGCAAAATGTGGCATTATATGAGGTTATTTCTACAACTAACGAGTTTACAATTGTTGTTGAAGATGCTTATGTAGATAGTGCATTTTCTATTATAAAAAACTTGAATAAATCATAGTATATTCATTTAAAAAAAAGGATTAAAAATTCAACCCAAAAATTATTGGTTTAAACTAAGCGTATACGTATTTTTGCGTAACGAATTAATTTCAGATCACACATGAATTTACACGAATATCAAGGAAAAGAATTACTAAACAGCTTTGGAGTGCGCATTCAACGCGGAATTGTGGCTCGAACTGCTGATGAGGCTGTAGAAGCAGCTAAGAAATTAACTGAAGAAACAGGCACAGGTTGGCATGTTATTAAAGCTCAGGTTCATGCTGGTGGACGTGGAAAAGGTGGAGGTGTAAAACTTGCCAAAAATTTAGATGAGGTTAAAGATCTTGCTGGTCAAATCATCGGAATGAATTTGGTAACACCACAAACCTCTGCAGAAGGTAAAAAA
>JASBSE010000229.1 GCA_030149115.1 Winogradskyella sp.
GATGGAGCAGGAGCAGCAGTTTTAACACGAGAAGAAGATACAAGCAAAGGTATTTTATCTACGCATTTGCATAGCCAAGGCGAGCATGCCGAAGAATTGGTGGTAAAAGCTCCAGGAATGGGAACACGTTGGGTAACCGATATTATTGAAGATAATAATAAGGATGACGAAAGCTATTTCCCATATATGAACGGCCAATTTGTATTTAAAAATGCAGTGGTGCGTTTTAGTGAAGTGATAATGGAAGGCTTAATGAAAAACAGTTTAAAGCCAGAAGATATCGATATGCTTATTCCGCACCAAGCGAATTTGAGAATAGCACAGTTTATTCAGAAGAAATTTCAGTTGAGTGACGACCAGGTTTTTAATAACATACAAAAGTATGGTAATACAACAGCGGCTTCAATTCCAATAGCTTTAACCGAAGCTTGGGAAGAAGGCAAAATAAAAGAAGGCGATACTGTTGTTTTAGCCGCCTTTGGTAGTGGCTTTACTTGGGGAAGCGTCATTATAAAATGGTAAAACAAATTAATCCTGCGAAAGCAGGATTTTTTTTTGGATTTGTATTAAGTAAAATAAAGGTTAGTTTTTGTTATCCCTAAAATATGATGGGATAATGGTTATATTTATTGTTATATAATAAGTTTTGTGCAATTTGGCGCAACCATTCACAAGTGTTTGCATCTACATAGAAACTAAAACAATGACAAAAAAAATATTATTAGGAATATTTATCTTAATTGGATTAATATCCTGTACGAATGACGATGATAACAACAACTTAGATGAAGAAACTATATGTGATTCAACTAACACTATTTTTAGCCAACTCTATAATGACTTATCTTCTACATCTTCAAATATAGAAGAAACCACTATGGATACGGAAACTCATTCATATAATTTTGAAGTTTCTGAAAATAAAATTATTTGTCAAATAGGTTATCAAAGCTTGCCATCCTTTAGCTCGACACCTTATTTAATTGAGGTTTATGATAATACATCAAATACTTTATTATATAGTGACAATCATATTTTTTCTTCAATTTCTACTGATTACATTTCTATAATGCCTATTCAAATATTAGTTGGTCATTCATATACAATTAGAAGAACTCAAAACAATTCGGGTAATAATGTTGCTAATTTAATTGGTAGAATTATATACGGAAACTCTACTTTTCCAAATAATTTTGAAGAACTGACTATTACAAGTTCTTCTTTTTATGGAGGAGGAAATCCTGGTAATGATTTTTGGGGAATTCCATATATAGATATTGTTTTTCAAGATTAAAACTACACACAGAAATGCATAATCGAAATTAAGGCAAATTAAGCTGCCTATATTTAAAACTAAAGACTACATTCTGTAAATACAATATATGAGTATAATTGACTTCCTCTTTGGTAGTAAAAAAACTTATAATCATCCAATAATTGGTGCATTAAAAAGTCAAAGAATCAAAGGCCAAAATCTTACTAGAAATTACACCTGGTATGGAAATGTAGTTTTAAATGATAAATCTAATGAAACAACTATTATTTTAGAAGGAGATAGTTATAGGCCATATACTATTCACTTGGATTTTATAAGTCATTTAATTCAAAATTGGAGCACTTTTTATTTACCAAAAATTGAAAATAAAATTGATAAAATCGGGATTAGGAAAATTGAAAAATATTCTAACTGGAAAAATGATTTTTATTTATCAGCAATCTATCCATTGAGTGATAAAAGTTCTGATTTTGAATTGATCTTAGAGCCATTAGATAAATATAAAACCAACTCAATTGCAATAGAGATAAAAAATAATATAGTTGCAAAAGTTGAGATACACGATTAATTATTACAAAAAGTAGAACAATAATTAAAGCTTAAAAAAATATAAAATCACATAAAAGAATTATGAAAAACAGGCTAGAGCTTTTAGCCATAATAACTAAAAAAAGCCCAAACAACCTAAAGTTGTCTGGGCTTTTCAGCTATTAACCAATTTAACTAACACTATTATAAAATTTAAAAAATCTTATAAAAACTATTACTTAAAACTTATCTCACTTACTTAGACGTAATAGGCT
>JASBSE010000264.1 GCA_030149115.1 Winogradskyella sp.
TTTTTTACACTTATTGGGTTGTTATCACAAAACAAAGCTTCTATTTATGTTAATTGGTTAAATGGCTTATATACAACCATCGCAGGATTTTTTCATCGTAATTTCACAGTAGATGAAACCGCACAAAAGGTAGAATCAAAAAAAGAAATTGATTATACTCATCTGACAAAAATTATTATCATTCCCGCAGCAATTGTTATCATATTTATTGGATTGTACCAAAACGGAAATCCAATTTTTAATAACCTTATAGAAAAGATTGATTTTAGTTTTATCAATATTCAATGGCTACTATTTGCAGGACTTGGGTACTATTTCTTTGCAAACATTCATAAACCAATTGAAGTAGAACCTGCTACATCTCAAGATTTAAAAACTAGTAACCTTTTATTCAAAACAAAAGATTTTTCAATACCACAATTGAAACAAGAAAACCAACTTGGTATTATTCTAATTGCGTTACTTAATATTCTTATCGTTATTTTTCTTGTAACAGACATCACATTTATTCTTACCAACTTAGATATTAGAGCATCTGTATTTTCAACTCAAGTGCATAGTGGCATTAATGCCTTAATAGCTTCTATTGTTATAGCTATCATCATTTTACTCTATGTATTTAGAGGAGATCTTAACTTCTATAAAGAAAATAAAACGGTGAAAAACTTAGCATTTACTTGGATAGTTCTTAATGCTGTATTGGTGCTGAGCATTGCTGTAAAAAACAGTCAATACATCTATTATTTTGGGCTAACCTATAAACGTATTGGTGTTTTGGTATATCTCGTTTTAACCCTAACAGGTCTTATAACCACGCTCATAAAAATTGATAAAACAAAAAACATCTGGTATTTATTTAGGCTAAACACCAAAGCAGCATTTGTAGTATTGGTTGTAGCTGCAATGATTAATTGGGATTATCATATTACCAACTACAACTTTAAGTACGCAAAATCTATGGATATTAACTATCTGATTGATTTGTCTGACAACAATACATTTTTACTTAAAGAAGAGACAGAAACTAGGACTTTAGACAAAAACTCACGTGATAGAATTCAGAAAAAATATGAAAACTATTGCATGGAACTCTACAATAACGATTGGCAAGAACTAAAGTATGACAACTTTAAACTAAATCTAAAGTAATATGGTTGTATTAGTAATCTTTGGTTTAACATTTATCGTTTT
>JASBSE010000265.1 GCA_030149115.1 Winogradskyella sp.
TAGTTAGAGGTGGAAGGGTAAAAGATTTACCAGGTGTTAGATATCACATCGTTCGTGGTGCATTAGATACAGCAGGTGTTGCTGGTCGTACCCAACGTAGATCTAAGTATGGTGCAAAACGCCCTAAAAAGTAATTTAAAAAACTTTAAGAAGAAGACATGAGAAAAAGAGCAGCAAAAAAGAGACCGCTTTTACCAGACCCAAGGTTTAACGACCAGTTGGTAACACGTTTTGTTAACAACATGATGTGGGATGGTAAGAAGTCTGTAGCTTTTAAAGTATTCTACGATGCAATTGATATTGTTGAGGAGAAAAAGAACAACGACGAAAAAACAGCTTTAGAAACATGGAAAGATGCTTTATCTAATGTGATGCCTCACGTAGAAGTACGTAGTCGTCGTGTTGGTGGTGCAACATTCCAAATTCCAATGCAAATTCGTCCAGATCGTAAAGTTTCTACAGCGATGAAGTGGTTAATTGGCTACGCGCGTAAAAGAAATGAAAAATCTATGGCACAACGTTTAGCAGCAGAAATTTTAGCTGCAGCTAAAGAAGAAGGTGCGGCCGTTAAGAAAAGAGTAGATACTCATAAGATGGCAGAAGCAAATAAAGCATTCTCACACTTTAGATTTTAATTAGATGGCACAAAGAGATTTAAAATTCACAAGAAATATAGGTATTGCAGCACATATTGATGCTGGAAAAACAACAACAACAGAACGTATTCTTTACTATACTGGTGTTTCTCACAAGATTGGTGAGGTGCATGATGGTGCGGCTACTATGGACTGGATGGAGCAAGAGCAAGAAAGAGGTATTACAATTACTTCTGCTGCTACGACTTGTACATGGAACTTTCCATTAGAGAATGGTCAACCAACTCCTGATACAAAGGGATACCACTTTAATATTATCGATACTCCTGGTCACGTTGACTTTACAGTTGAGGTGAACCGTTCTTTACGTGTATTAGATGGTTTAGTTTTCTTATTTAGTGCGGTTGATGGTGTAGAGCCTCAGTCTGAAACTAACTGGAGACTTGCAGATAACTATAAAGTACCACGTATAGGTTTCGTAAACAAAATGGACCGTCAAGGATCTAACTTTATGGCAGTATGTCAGCAAGTAAAAGATATGTTAGGGTCTAACGCTGTGCCAATCGTAATGAACATTGGTGACGAAGCTGATTTTAAAGGTATCGTAGATTTAGTAAAAAACCGTGCAATCGTTTGGCACGATGAAACACAAGGGTCTACTTTCGATGTTATCGATATTCCAGAAGAATTAAAAGCAGAAGCTGCTGAGTTAAGAGCTCAGTTAATAGAAGAGGTTGCTAGTTACGATGAGAACCTTCTTGAGAAATTCATGGAAGATGAAGATTCTATTACAGAAGAAGAAGTGCACGCTGCATTAAGAGCTGCTGTAATGGACATGTCTATCATCCCTATGATTTGTGGTTCTGCATTCAAAAATAAAGGTGTACAGTTTTTATTAGATGCTGTTTGTCGTTACCTGCCTTCTCCTGTAGATAAGGATGCTATCATGGGTACTGACCCAGATACTGATAAAGAAATTTCTCGTAAGCCAGATGTAAAAGAGCCTTTCTCTGCATTAGCTTTTAAAATTGCTACAGATCCTTTCGTAGGTCGTTTAGCATTCTTTAGAGCGTATTCAGGTCGTTTAGATGCAGGTTCTTATGTTTTAAATAACAGATCAGGTAAAAAAGAGCGTATTTCTCGTATTTATCAAATGCACTCTAATAAACAAAATGCTATCGAATATATCGAAGCTGGAGATATAGGTGCGGCTGTAGGTTTTAAAGATATTAAAACAGGTGATACTCTTTCCGATGAAAAAGCACCAATCGTTTTAGAATCTATGGACTTCCCGGATCCAGTAATTGGTATTGCGGTTGAGCCAAAAACTAAGGCAGACGTAGATAAGTTAGGTATGTCTTTAGCTAAATTAGCTGAAGAAGATCCAACATTTACTGTTAGAACAGACGAAGCTTCAGGACAGACTATTATTTCTGGTATGGGTGAGCTTCACTTAGATATTATTGTAGACCGTCTTAAGCGTGAGTTTAAGGTAGAAGTTAACCAAGGTCAGCCTCAGGTAGAGTACAAAGAAGCTATTACAAAGCGTGCAGAACACAGAGAAGTTTATAAAAAGCAATCTGGTGGACGTGGTAAATTTGCTGATATTGTATTTACTCTTGAACCAGCTGAAGAAGGAAAAGTTGGATTAGAATTTGTGTCTGAGATTAAAGGTGGTAACGTTCCTAAAGAATTTGTTCCATCTGTAGAAAAAGGATTCAAAATGGCAATGGTTAATGGTCCATTAGCAGGTTACGAAGTAGATGCTATGAAAGTAACTTTAACGGATGGTTCTTACCATGATGTGGATTCTGATCAATTATCGTTCGAATTAGCTGCTAAATTAGGATTTAAAGCTGCTGCAAAGGCTGCTAAAGCGGTAATCATGGAACCGATTATGAAATTGGAGGTCTTAACTCCAGAAGAGTATATGGGTGATATTGTTGGTGACTTAAACCGTCGTCGTGGTCAAGTTAATAACATGAGTGATAGAGCAGGTTCTAAAGTAATAAAAGCTGAAGTACCATTATCTGAAATGTTCGGTTATGTAACATCATTAAGAACATTATCTTCAGGTAGAGCAACATCTACAATGGAATTCTCTCACTATGCAGAGACTCCATCAAATATATCAGAAGAAGTAATCAAAGCAGCTAAAGGCGTAGAAGCTTAAAACTAAAAGAAAATGAGTCAGAAAATTAGAATAAAATTAAAGTCTTACGATCATAATTTAGTTGACAAGTCTGCTGATAAGATTGTAAAAACTGTAAAAAGCACAGGTGCTGTAGTAACTGGTCCAATTCCATTACCAACACATAAGAAAATTTTCACTGTGTTACGTTCACCACACGTTAATAAGAAGTCAAGAGAACAATTTCAATTAAGCTCTTACAAGAGATTATTAGATATCTACTCTTCATCTTCTAAAACAATTGACGCTTTAATGAAACTTGAATTGCCAAGTGGAGTTGAAGTTGAGATTAAGGTGTAATTACATATTTCTGTAAAAACAGAAATTATAAAATGTCCCACCGATGCGGTCGCGGGAAAAACGGAAAAAAATACAATTCAAGGCTGAAACGTATTTTCAGCCTTGAGTTTTAAATAAAAACTAATAATTAATAAATAATAAATATGTCTGGGTTAATTGGAAAGAAAATCGGTATGACCAGCATTTTCGATGAAAATGGGAAGAATATTCCATGTACAGTAATCGAAGCAGGTCCATGTATCGTTACCCAAGTCAGAACTGAAGAAGTAGACGGTTATAACGCACTTCAATTAGGTTTCGATGACGCGACAGAAAAGAACGCTACAAAAGCTGCTGTAGGGCATGC
>JASBSE010000253.1 GCA_030149115.1 Winogradskyella sp.
ACAAGATAGTTTTCAGGTTGTTGACTTAAATGAACTTATGTATTGCGAATCTGATAAAGGTTATACCACGTTTTATTGCAATGATGGTAAAAAGCATTTGGTTTCAAAAACGTTGAAAGAATTTGAAGAACGGCTTACTAAGGCCAATTTTACCAGGCCGCATCAATCCTTTATGGTCAATTTAAAGTTCATAGATAAGTATGATAAGTCAGGTGTTATCCATTTAAAGAACGGAAAAAAAATTCCTGTCTCTTCCCGCAAAAAAGAACAGTTTGTAACAGCTTTTTTAAATAGAATATCTGATTAAAGGATTCTTCCATCATTTAAATTGCTTCTTTGTTACGCGAATATTTTCTATAATATCACGCTTATTGATTTATAAGTACTAGAAATGGTTTCGGTATTTCTTTCTTCATAAATGGGGTATACATTTATTCTATTAAACCTAAAATAGAATGAAAAATTTTACCCCAAAATTAAAGCGCTTAAACCTACTCTTGGTTTTATTGTTACATGTAACCTCTTGTAGCAATTCTATTCAAAACCAGCCAGCAACAGCAGATGGTTTCCAAAATATTGAAAACGCACTAAAAGACCAATTTGGAAAGGATGCTTTTTACACAGACCTTACCATTACTTACAACCAATCCATTGGTAATATTGTAGGTGTTACTGTTACAGAAATCCCAGAGTCATTAAAAATGGGCCAATGGAATTTAACTCAAGGGAACTGGCAACAAAACTCAGACATTATCATTGAAGTACCAGTAGGAACAAAAGCGTCGGACTTTATGTTTCAGCTAGGTGAAACCATAAGTTTATCAAAATTAGGCGCATTGGTAGAGCAATCTATACAAAAGCTAAAGGATGAAAAACAGTTTGAAAATCTAACCTTGAGTACTGCCAGAGTTTTTTATCCTGATAATGGAGATATATCCAAGGCAGAATACTTTGTTAATCTTCAGCCAGAAAACGGAGGGACAACCTTTAGATTTCGATATAGCTTAAATGGAAACTTAATTTCAATGAATTACTAAATACAAATCAAATTTACCATAACCTTAAATCTTTAATATTATGAACAAACAAGTACTTTTTTTAATCACTCTGAGTATATCTACATTAGTGTATTCACAATCTATTGGAGACCAGTTTATAGACAATTTTATAACCTATGAAATTACCTCACTTTCACCTAACAATGTTGAAACTGTAGATTATGATACAAATGGAGGTACAGTAGTTACTGTTCCTGATACTGTCAATTATAATACCATTGTATTTGATGTAACAAGTGTAGGTTCGGCATGTTTTTTTGATAAGCAGTTAACTAGTATTACCATTGGGAATAATATTATTAGCTGTGGTCAATCAGCTTTTAGACAAAATCAATTAGTGAATGTTGTGATTCCCGATAATGTCTTAAATATTGGGAACTATTCATTTTTAAGTAATCAGTTAACTAATATAGACTTTGGAAGTGGTTTAACAAGTATTCCTGAACAATCTTTTCAAAATAATCAATTTACAAGTCTTACCATTCCAGATAATATTACAGCGATTGGTTGGAGAGCATTTGAAAGTAATAATCAGCTAACCTGTATAACAGTAGAAGCTACAGTGCCACCAACAATAATTACAGGTACAGGCGATTCTTTTAACACTCGTAGTAATATAGACTTAACCATACCAACAGGAACAGCAAATGATTATGCAGCTGCAACATGGACAGGTTTTAATAGTGTAGCGGAAGGAGTAACAGGAAATTTTACTGTAAACCATATTACATATGCAATAACTTCTTCAACAAATAATACTGTAAAAACTACCGATTATAATACTACAGGAGGTACTGTGGTTAATATACCTGCTACGGTTACTAGAGGTTGTGAAACCTATACCGTTACAGAAATAGGAAATTATGCTTTTGCTTCCAATAATATAAATGATCCCAATAATTTAACGAGTGTAACTTTACCAAATACAATTACTTATATCGGAGTAGGTGCATTCTCTATCAATAATATAACAAC
>JASBSE010000255.1 GCA_030149115.1 Winogradskyella sp.
AGCAGAGCAAGCTAAAAAATCATTGAATGATAAATTAAAAGGCAACGGACTTCAAATAGGATTGAATGATAAATTAGCTTTTATAAAACACCTTTTTGAAGGTAAAAATGAAGATTACGACCGTGTCATCTCTCAAATAAATACCTCAGATTCTTTGGCTGAGGCTAGATCACTTATTTATGATATGGTAAAACCAGATTACAATAACTGGGAAGGCAAGGAAGACTACGAAGAGCGTTTTATTGAGATAGTTGAAGGTAAATTCGGCTAATAGTTCAAATAGACATACCCTTGTAATGGTTTTGCAATGCCGTTAATTTTTAAAATGTAGAAGTATGTACCAACTGGTAATAAACCAGATGATTGTGGTAGTCCTCTATTTGCTCTACCATTCCATGAGTTATCGTAATTATTGGTTTGGTAAATTAATGTACCATAACGATTATAGATTTTTATCGTATTATCAGGAAAACGTTCAATACAAGGAATAACCAAAAAGTCATTTTCTAAATCTCCATTAGGTGAAATTCCTTCAGGTATAGATAAGCAATTAGATATTTCTACTATGGCATCATCCGTATTGTTGGATGCAACTCTATCAACTTCATTTAAAGTATTTAGAAAAGCAACATTTAATAAATCGGTTGACGAAACTACCAAGACCGTAATCTGTAAAGTTTCGGATTGATTAGGGTCTAAAATCGGAATTGACCAAGATAACATACTATCGTCAAAAACACCAGCGCTGACCGTAGCGGTAATGTATTCATACCCAATAGGAAGTGCATCTAAAACTTCAATAGCTGTTGCCTGAGTTGTGCCTACATTTGTTGCTGTAATAGTAAATGTTGTTTCTTGGCCAACAATAACTTCGGTGGGCTCAACAGATTTTAGAATTTCAATATCTACGTTAGAAGTATCTACAATGACATTTAATGTGGCACTAACTTGAGATGCATCTAAGTTATTAGTATCACTTATATTTTGAAAGTCATTAAGGTATGTTCCTGCGACATCTGCTGTTACCATTACCGAAAATGTACAACTTTCCACACCATTTGGAAAAGTTAAATCTGTAACTCCAACAAAAGTATCTCCTACAGTTCCACTAAATGTTGCTGTACAACCACTGTCTTCTATCCAAACAGGAGTTGAGGTTAAAGTGACTCCTGCTGGTAAATTATCGGTAAACGCGATACCGTTTTGAGTAGGACTTGAAGCAATGTTGTAAACGGTAAAAATTAATTCGCTTTCACCTCCTTCAAAAATTGTATTTGGGAAAAAGATCTTATCAAGTATTGGCGAAATTACCTGTACACTATTAACTGAAATGTTGGTTTCTGGAGTTAACTCTTCATTGTTTGAAGCACTAGGAAAGGCTTCAGCAATATTATTAAAAGCGCCACCAAAACTTGGAGCTATTACAGGAATGGAAACTCTGACTGTTGAACCTGCTTCCATGGTTGGTATTATACCTGTTATTGTATTTCCGGAAGTGTTAAAAGAAGAAATACATGTTGCATTACCAGAAGTTATACTACAGGTAGGTGTGCCTACAATCGTAAAGGCATTGTTTAAAACATTTTCAAACGCTATATCTATAGCATCAGAGCTGGTTGTGCTATTGCTTATATCAATAATCCAGTTAAAAGACGCTCCTGTATCTACTTGAGCAAATTCAGGATAAGTTTGTACCACTAAATCTACACATGGAGCAAAAAAAGTTTCTACAAAAGTTACATTATTGGCACCATTAGAATCAGGTACGTCATTTACATAATATGCTCTTACATAGTTTGTACCAATCATTGGTAGGGTAGAACATTCGGGTTGCCAATCTACAGTAACAGTAAAGGAAACCGAACTATTGGCAGGAAGTACCCAGTTATCTTCAGGTAAAATTTCCCAAAAAGTATCAAAACTTCCATCTTCGGTTACACCATCAAAAGGAACACCTACATAAGCATTGTTTATTGAAAAACAAGATGCTGTTCCTGTGGTTCCTGAACACTCAATGCTGACTAAAGTTCCAGTGATAGGCACGTCATCACCCAATGGAACAGGCATATGATCTTGCACTTGTATAGGTTCATCTGTGTCTCCATTGTTAGTCACTGTAATTTCATAAGTAATTTCTCCCCATTCAGCAGTATTTGTTTGTGAACTTCCTATGGGTAATTCAGGAAATATTTGAGTTTTAGAAACTTGTAAATCAGAAAGGTCTTCATCATCACAAATCTCCGCAGGTGGAAGGACTAAGTCGTTATAATGATAATTATTATCTAGGTTTACGTCTATAGTTTGAGTTGGTAATAGTGAAACCTGACTTTTAACGAGACCTTCTCCAACAGATGGAAATGGACTACAAAGAGGCTCAATGAATGTAACAACTGTCTCAATAGTTATGGTTGTATTGGGTTGAAGTATAAATTCACTACTTACCCATATCTGACCATTATCTGAAATCGTGAAATCTCCGCAGGCTACAGGTCCTGTTGTTGTTATACAGTTTACAGAAACAATACTCCAGTTTATAAATGGAGACAAATTTTGAAGATAAAAAAACAAAGGTACCTCAGCCGGTCCATTGTTACACACTGTTGTTTCAAAAGTTACCTCTTCATCATAATCGATATCTGTTGAATCTACAGGATCAATAAGTTCGGTTTCAATGCATACATCAGTAACAGGACACACATCGGCATTTAACAAAATAGTTTCCACAAAGTTTGAAAGGTTTGAGGAAACATTAGCGTGATTTAATTCAATTTCAATAAAGCTATCAACCGTTATTGGCATTGGTTCTGTTGAACATGAAAAATTGTTATAGCGATAAACCATTTCAAAAGTTACACTACCTCCAGAGGTAATTTCAAAATTATTAAACTCAAAGAGGGAAGGTGCAGAGGTGACAGCAGTGGTATAAATAGTTTCAGTGTGACCATTAACAGTGCTTACATCTGGGCAAAGCGTTCCATTGGTTGCTCCTAAACATTCTAGAGAAACAAATTCCACAAAGGGTTGTCCATTACCAATAGGTGAGGTTAAGATAAGACGACCATCAATAGCCTCAACAGGAAAATCTATCTCGCTATTATTAGTTATGGTAAATTGATAGGTAACTTCGTCTCCCCAAGCATTTATTGGTGTACCTGGAGCGGGTTGAATTTGGGTGTGTGTGACTACAAAATCAATTACAATATCTAATACATCAATAGAAATTATAGACTGGTTATTACTGGTGTTAGTATCTGTAGTTCCGTTTGGTGGACTTATACTGCCATTAACAGCTATTCCACCTAAATTGGTTGGTGCAGAAACCAGGACCAAGAGCTCTACACTAGAATTGTTGGGCATATTAGCCACTGTGGCAGTGAGTACATTACCTGTAATAGAAATTACTGAAACATCAGATGCACCATTGATATTATTCTGAGAATTTGTGGAAATGATGGTAATATCATCATCAAAATCTACAGAAATGGACGCATTATTAATAGCATTACCAGTGTTAGACAATGTAATTAAATACTGAAAATCTTCATAAATATCTACTTGAGAAATTGCTGTTCCGCTGAGGTTTTGAGCTTCAATATTAATGGATAAATCTGTGGTTTGACTAAGTAAAAAAGAGGCATTACACAAAAAGAGTAATAAAAGATAAAGCGGTTTCTTCACAGGTTGGTTTTATATCTAGATGTAGATTCTTACAAATGGTTGCGTTAAGATAT
>JASBSE010000266.1 GCA_030149115.1 Winogradskyella sp.
GTGAGTCAATTTCCAGATAATAATGTTTTAATTATAGATGCTGGTACTTGTATTACCTACGATTTTATAACCAATAGAAATGAGTACTTAGGCGGAGCGATTTCTCCAGGTATTAGATTAAGATACCATACACTTCATAATTTTACAGCGAACCTTCCGTTATTAGAAAAGAACCAACCAAAAAACATAATTGGTGACTCAACCGAATCGTCTATTCACTCTGGTGTTGTTATAGGAATAGTTAAAGAAATAGATGGTGTTATAGACCAATATAAAGCTGAACATCAAGATTTAACAGTTATTTTAACAGGTGGTGACGCCAATTTTTTGTCAAACCAATTAAAAAATAGCATATTTGCGAATTCAAATTTCCTTCTAGAGGGTTTGAATTACATTCTAGATTTTAATTCAAAATAATGATAAAGAAACTCATTGTAATTTTTATTGCAATTATAAGTTCTAGTGCTTTTGCGCAACAAGGTACGGCTTCGCCATATTCATTTTACGGTATAGGTAGTCTTAAGTTTAAAGGTACTGTAGAGAATCGTAGTATGGGAGGTATTGGTGTTTATTTAGATAGTATACACCTTAATTTAAGAAATCCGGCTTCTTATGTAGGTAAAAATGTAGAGGCATATCCTTATGATGGTGAAAGTAGACCCGTGAAGTTTGCAATAGCGGGTACCACTTCTAACGTAACATTAAAAGGAAACTCTGGTGAAGCTGATGGTAATAGCTCTACTTTTGATTACATAGCGCTTTCAGTTCCTATAGGTAAATTTGGTTTTGGCTTTGGACTCATGCCATATACTTCTGTTGGTTATAAACTAGACGATTTTAATAATAATGATGATATTATTAATCGTTTTAGAGGCGAAGGAGGTGTAAATAGAGTTTATGCAGGTTTTGGATATCAAATTTCGAATAAATTAAGTGCAGGTGTAGATTTTAATTACAACTTCGGAAATATTCAGAACTCTGCTATTGAGTTTGCTTATACTCAAGAGGGAGATTTGGTTGAATTGCAGACCAGAGAAGATAGTAGATCAGATTTGAGTGGTTTAAATGTCAATTTTGGATTGGCCTATAAGACCAAAATATCTGAAACTTTAGAGCTTTCTGCTACAGCAACCTTTGCACCAGAAAGTAAATTAACTTCAGATAATAGTCGTGCGATTTCAACCATTGAAGTAACAACTACGGGTACTGAAACAGTTTTAAACACAGTTGAAGTAGATTTAGATGGCCAGAATTTGAAAAAAACCGATTTAACATTACCATCACGCTGGTCATTTGGTACTGGTATTGGAGAAGCTAAATCATGGTTTGTAGGTGCGGAATACTCATTACAAAACACCAGCAATTTTTCTAATCCATTTTATACTAATGATGTTTCTTCCTTTGAAAATGCTTCACAGTTTTCTTTAGGAGGTTTTTATATTCCTGATTTTGATGCGTTTAATGGGTATTTTAAGCGTGTTGTTTATAGGGCAGGTATTAACTTTGCTAACACGGGATTAGTGGTTAAAAACGAATCAATAAAAGAGTTTGGCATATCTTTTGGTTTAGGTTTACCAGTTGGTCAAAGATCTCGCGATCCTTTCTCTAATTTGAACCTAGGTTTAGAAATTGGAAAACGAGGAACAACTAACAATAATTTAATCCAAGAGAATTTTATAAACTTCAATGTAAGTTTATCTTTAAACTCTAGATGGTTTAGACAAAAGAAGTACAATTAACAATAAAAATAAAAGATGAAGACGAGAATTACTATACTACTAGCGGCTCTTTTTGTAAGCTTCAATATTAGTTTTGCTCAGCAAGATGAGGAGTGTATGAATAATCTATCAATTTTTGATAGTTATGTGAAGACAAAAAAGTATGATGACGCATACGAGCCATGGAAGATTGTTCGTAACAAGTGTCCAAAATTTAACAGAGCTATCTACGTGCATGGTGAAAAAATATTAACACATAAGATTGAAAACTCAACAGGTGCAGAGCAGGTAGCACATATTAATGATTTAATGTTGCTTTATGACCAAAGTAGAGAGCATTTTCCATCTAAATATGACGAAGGTGAAATTTTAGTTGATAAAGCAAATTTAGCTTACAAATACAGAAAAGAATTGGCTAAAAGCGATGAGCAGTTGTTTAATATGTTTGATACTGCTTATGTGAAGGATGTAAAAAACTTTACAAACGCTAAGGGTCTTTATACATACTTTTCTTTAATGGTAGACTTGTTTGATGCAGGTAAAAAACCAGCTCAACAAATGTTTGATAAGTATGACGACGTTACAGAAGTTATTGAAAATATTGTTGGGGATAATACACTAAGCTTAAATAAGTTAGTGGAAAAGGAAGAAGCTGGTGGAACTTTAACAAGTAGAGAAGGTAAGTTAAAGAAATATTATGAAGCAAATATTAAGGCTTTAGAAGATCAAGTTGTTCCAAGTATGGATAAAAAACTTGGAGATAGAGCAAACTGCGATGTTTTAGTTCCTTTATATGAAAAGAACTATGAAGAAAATAAGAATGATGGAGTTTGGTTACAAAGAGCAATGAACCGTATGTATGCTAAAGGATGTAAAGAAGATCCATTATTCTTAAAATTAGTTCAACAGAAGAATAGTCTTGAGCCAAGTGCTGATACAGCATACTATTTGTACTTATTAACCGGAGAACAAAAGTATTTTGATCAAACTCTAGAGCTAGAACCAGATCCGTTAAAAAAGGCAAAACTTTACAAAAAGTTAGCTAACGAGTTAAAGAAAAAGGGAAGCTACAGTCAAGCAAGACAGTACTATATGGAATCTATGAAGTTAAACCCTTCAGATGGTTCTCCTTACATAGCAATAGCGTCTATGTATGCTAATAGTGCTAATAACTGTGGTGATTCTAACTTTAATAAGAGAGCGGTGTTTTGGTTAGCAGCTTTAGAGGCGGAAAAGGCAGGTAGAGTAGATAGCAGATTAAAATCTGCAGCAGCAAAATCTGCAGCAAGTTATAGAGCAAGTGCACCTTCAAAATCAGATATTTTTACTGAAGGTAATGCAGGGCAAACCATAAGAATTGGATGTTGGATTGGTCGTTCTGTAACAGTACCAAACATATAATGAATATAAATTTTTCACATATTATTAAAAACTTAGTCACAGTGTTAGCTGTGACTTTGTTTTTTTCTTGTGAAAATGATTTTAATGAGGTTCAAAAGGTTGGTGTATTTCAAAACCAGCCAATTGGTGAAGCCGAAGATATCGATTTAAAATATACAGAGTTTTTAGAGGACACAGTAAGGTTAAAGGCAAACTTAATCAGTCCTGTAATGCTAGATTATTCAAACAGAGATTTTGCATTCTCTGAGTTTCCTAAAGGTATTCTTTTAAAGGTGTATGATAAAGATGGTAAGTTAACAACCATAACATCACGCTACGCTATTTTCTATACAGAGACAGATATAATAGATTTAAGAGGTAATGTGACCATAACGACCCATCAAAATGAAAAGCTAGTAACAGAACAGTTGTATTACAACGAAAAATTAGAGTGGGTCTTTACTAACGAGCCTTGGAGATTTACTCAAGCTTCAGGAACTAAGCACGGTGTTGGTTTCGATTCTGATAAAGACTTCAAAAATTTTCAGATGTTAGAAATGGGTGGCGATTTTGAACTCGATAATTAACTATCTTTGTAACTTAATTTTACTTAGATATTATTATCAAATGAAAATTCTTAAAATATTTCAATACGCTTACATCATCTTTGCAGTGTTATTTCTTTGGGATGCAATATCAAATTGGTCAACAGACAGAAATAGATCATATATGTCGCTTTTCTTTGTGGCATTAGCCGTTTTTATGTTCTTTTTTAGAAAGCGCTTTGCAAGCAAATTTCAAGATAAAAACAAAGACTAATATATATGACTCTAGATATAGTCATAATAGTAGTTACATTAATTCTTTCCGCTTTTTTTTCTGGAATGGAAATAGCTTATGTGTCGTCTAATAAAATACACATAGAGTTAGAGAAAAAGCAGGAAGATTTCCTTGGAAAAATATTAACCAAGTTAACAGCGAAACCATCAAAATATATTGCTACCATGCTTATTGGTAACAATATAGCATTGGTAATTTATGGTCTAAAAATGGGCGATGTGTTGGTAAGGTGGTTTCAGTCCATGTTGCCATCAGATAGTGCTGTGTTAACTTATTTATTTCACGATTTTCAACTTTTAACACAAACTGTAATCTCAACTTTCGTGATATTAATTACAGCAGAATTTTTGCCTAAAGTATTTTTTCAGATTTATGCTAATACTTTAATGAAGATTTTAGCATTGCCAACCTATGTGTTTTACTTAATTTTCTCATGGATATCTGATTTTGTCCTTTGGATTTCGGATGCCGTTTTAAAATATATTTTTAAAGCTAAAGGAGAAGATGTTGTGTTAGCAATGACTAAAGTAGAGCTAGGTAATTATATTAGTGAGCAAATGGAATCTGTAGAAGATCATGAAGAAGTTGATAGTGAGATTCAAATCTTTCAGAATGCTTTAGAATTTTCAGATGTCAAGGCTAGAGAAGTTATGGTGCCTCGTACCGAAATTTCGGCTGTTGATATCTCTGAGTCTATTGAAAATCTGAGTCAACTTTTTATAGAAACCGGACGAACAAAAATTATTGTTTATAAGGACAGTATTGATGATATTTTAGGATATGTACATGCTTTTGAGTTATTTAAAAAACCAAAAAATATCAAGTCTATAATTATTCCGGTAAGCTTTGTTCCAGAAACGATTTTAATAAAAGATGTGCTTAATATCCTTACAAAAAAGCGACAAAGTATTGCCGTTGTAATAGACGAATATGGTGGAACATCTGGTCTTATGTCTGTAGAAGATATTGTTGAGGAATTATTTGGTGAAATTGAAGATGAGCACGATACGCTAGAAATGACAGAAGAACAATTAGATGGAAATACCTATAGATTTTCGGCTAGATTGGAAGTAGATTATATTAATGAAGCTTATAAGTTAAATCTTCCTGAAAGCGAAACATATGAGACTTTGGGTGGGTTAATAGTTAACGAAACTGAAGGTATTCCTGAGAAAAATGAAGATATCTTAGTAGATAATTTTAAGTTTACTATTGAAGAAGTATCTTCAACAAAAATAGATATTGTAAGGTTAAAAATCCTCGATGTAGATTAAAGACCACGACAGCTTACAAAAACTATACTTCTCCTTTCATTATTTATTAGAAAATACTATTTTCGCAGACTTATTTATACGAAAAATTTAAGACATGGCAATTTTAAATAAAATTAGACAGCGTTCACTAATCTTAATATTAGTAATAGCATTAGCATTATTTGCTTTCGTTATTCAGGGTGTAATTGACAACCCAAATGCGTTTTCAAACTCTCAAGGTGTTGTAGCAACAGTTAATGGTACAGATATCGATGTAACTGATTTTCAGAAAAAAGTAAAGAATTATCAAGATGGGAGTGGAAGAAACTTGTCTTCAACTCAAGCAAAAAATGCAATTTATAACCAAGAGATAAGCAATATTATCTTAGGTGAAGAGTATGAGGCACTAGGTTTGTCTGTTGAAAAGGATGAAATGCGCGACTTGCTTAAAAATAGCTTTCAATCTAACCCAGAGTTTCAAGATGAAAACGGAAACTTTGATGTAAATCGTTTAAATGCTTTTATAGCTAACCTAAAAGACCTTAAAGGTGAAAAAGCACCTTTAGGAAACTTTTCGATTAACTTTCAAGATTGGACAAATACTGAACAATCCATTGCTAAAAACTCACTTAGGCAAACATACTACAATATGATTAAAGCTGGTGTTGGTACTACAATTGCTGAAGCGCAAGATGAGTATATGGCTGACGCGAAAAATGTAGACATTCGTTTTGTGCAAATTCCTTATACTACTATTGCAGATAGTTTAGTTGAAGTTTCTAAGTCTGATATTAAAGCTTACATGAAAAAGCGTGAAGATAAGTTTAAGGTAGATGCAAGTAGAGAAGTCGTTTATGTTGAGTTTAAAGAAGAAGCTTCTAAGGCAGATGAGGATGCTATTAAAGCTGCACTTTTAAAATTAAAGAGCGATAGAACTGAGTATAATGATAGTAGTGGAAATACAGATACAATTCCTGGTTTTGATACTGTTGAAAATGTTGCAGAGTTCATTAACTCCAATTCAGATATTAAGTATAATGATACTTTTTTAACATCAGCACAGATTCCAGGTGTAGCAAAAGATAGTATCTTAAAATTAGAAATAGGAGAATATTATGGACCATACAGAGATGGTGAATATTTTAAGCTTTCTAAAATGATTGCTAAAAAGCAAATGCCAGATTCTGTAAAAACAAGACATATATTAATTCCATTTATTGGTGCTTCATCAGCTGGTCCTGATGTTACTTTAACAAAAGAACAGGCAAAAAATCAAGCAGATAGTTTATATAATATTTTAAAAACTGATAGCTCTAAGTTTGATGCTTTCGTTACAGAATATTCAACAGATCAAGGAAGTGTTAATAATGGTGGACGTTACGATTATTTTGCATACAATAGAATGGTAGCACCGTTTAGAGATTTTTCTTTTAATGGAAAAACAGGTGATATGGGTGTTGTAGAAACAACTTTTGGTTTCCATATTATTGAAATTGAAGGTCAAAAAGGTGAGTCTGACGTGTATAAGTTGGCAACTTTGGCTAGAAAAATTGAGCCATCACAAGAAACCTTGGATGACGTTTATAATAAAGCCACTAAGTTTGAGATTGCTGTAAAGGATGGTGATTTTAATGCTATAGCTAAAGAACAAGAATTGACAGTAAAGCCAATTACGTTTAAAGAATTAGATGAAAACATCGCAGGCTTAGGAAGTCAGAGACAAGTTGTGCGTTGGTTTTTTGAAGAAGGTAGAGATGAAGGTGATTTAAAGAGTTTCCCAGTCTCAGGTTTTGGATTCATTGTAGCTAAATTGGTTGAGAAAAATGAGGAAGGATTAATGAGTGTAGAGGATGCTTCTGTAATCGCTTTACCACAGATAAAGAAAGAGAAGAAGGCGAAAATGATTCGTGAAAAAATTAAGGCAAGTTCTATTGATGAGATTGCTAAGAATCAAGGACAGAGTCCTAAGACAGCTGGAGCTATAACCTTAAAGAACACAACATTGGCTGGTGCAGGTGTAGAACCAAAAGTGGTTGGTGCTGCATTTGGTTTGGAGCAAGGAAAAACGTCTAAACCTATTGATGGTGAAAAAGGGGTTTACGTTATAGAAGTAACTAAAGTTACTGAAGCAACGGAACTAGATAATTACACATCAATAGTTAATAGATTAAACACAGCAAAACGTGGTGCTGCTCAAGGGAAAGTGTATCAAGCTTTAGAGAAATCTGCGGATATAGAAGATAATAGAGCTAAAACAGTTTTCTAAATAAAGAGAATTTAATAAAACTAAAAAGGCTTTACATTTCTGTAAAGCCTTTTTTATTTTTAATGGCTAATAACCATTGTAGAAAATGGAATAACAACATCAAAACCTTTGGACTTAAAATAGTCTTCAGGATTAGTTAGAGAAGTAGCTAAAATAAAATCGCCTCCCCAAGCACCTAAGCTTTTAATAGATCCATTGAAATCACTAAATAATTTAGATTTAATAGGTTTTTGATTTAAAAGTTTACCAATTATACTTTCGTGTTCAGATAATAGGCTTTCAAAAGTGGATAGTTTTGTTGCTCTAATGGTTTCCTCAGTAATAGCATTAATATCACATATCGTAGAGTTGTTAACCTTATTTAAACTTTTGTAGGCTTTAATGCCGTCTCTACTGTTTTGTTTTTGATTTAGGTAAACAAAATATAAATGTTCTTTAAATGTTGGATTAAACTCAACAGAGTTTACAACAGGAAGATGTTTTGTTTCTAACTGAAAATTTATTGGCGTGTTATGTTGGGCACAAGCAATATCATAACCACTTCCTCCAAAAGTTTTTTCTAAAAGTTGATAAGCGTTAACATCTGCCCATTGTGCAATGTTGTTTATAAGTGTAGAAGATGTACCTAGTCCCCAATTTCTGTTAAACTCTAATTGTGTTGAAATGTCACATCCTTTTGTGGCTTTTAAAAAGTTAGGATTAAGTTCTTGTGCAGCTTCAAGTATTTGTATTAATCGTTTAGAAATATCATTAGAATCCTGAACAGGTTGAAGGATCTTGCCATTATCTAAAATAAAGGTGTTCTCAAACCAAATAGTTCTTTTTTCATCAAAACTTTTCCAGCTAATATTAATATTATTAGTTTCTTCAATACTTAAACTTTGCCCATATTTTGTTGGTATAGCTAAAGCTTTGGCGCCATCCAAAACAACATATTCTCCAGTTATTAGTAATTTTCCGTTGCTTCTAAATGTTTTCATTAACCTCTTAGGTTTTCAATAGCTTCAACAACAGAACTATGTGTTACTACATTGGTTTTGAAATGTTCTACTATTTTTTCTTTTTCTTCCGTAGTTGCCTCAAACTGATTTAAAATATTCAATAGGTGCATTTTCATATGACCTTCTTGAATACCTGTGGTGGTTAAGGACTTAACAGCTGCAAAATTTTGAGCTAATCCAGCAACAGCAACAATCTGCATTAAATCTTTTGCAGAAGGCTTTTCAAGCATCTCTAAAGCAAACTTAACCAATGGATGTAAACTTGTTAAGCCACCAACAGTTCCTAAAGCTAGTGGAATTTCAATCCAAAATTTAAAAGTATCGTTTTCAATAGAGCAATGTGTTAAACTTGTGTACTTCCCATCTTTTGCTGCATAAGCGTGCACACCAGCTTCAACTGCTCTAAAGTCGTTACCTGTTGCCAAAACCACAGCGTCAATCCCATTCATTATACCTTTGTTGTGTGTTACAGCTCTGTAAGGTTCAACTTCAGCAATGCTAATAGCTTGTTTAAACTTCTCTGCAAAAAGAGATGGATTTGTTATGTCCTTACTTTTTAAATCAGCAATAGGGCTAGACACTTCTGCTCTAACTAGGCAATTTGGTACATAGTTAGAAAGAATGCTCATTACAATATTTACATCATCTTCTAATTGCGATTGTGCTTCAATTTTAAAGGTTTTAGCAAATTGCTCTAAACAAGAATTTATAAAGTTAGCACCCATTGCATCTAATGTCTCAAACGTTGCATGTAATTGGTAGTAGTGCTCTAAATTTGCGGTTTTGTTTCTAAGTTCAATATCTAAGATGCCACCACCACGACGTTCCATATTTTTGGTTATGGCTTTGGTGTCTTCAATAAGTTTTGGCTTTACACTTTCGAAGAACGACTTTAGCTTTTCGAAATTACCGGTAAATGTAAAATGAACCTGACCAATTTTTTCAGTCGAAATCACTTCAGCTTTAAACCCACCTCTATCTAACCAAAATTTTGCTGCTTTACTAGCTGCAGCAACAACAGAACTTTCTTCTATAGCCATAGGAATAGTATAAAGCTTGTTGTTTATCGAAAAATTGGGAGCAACACCAAGTGGTAGATAATAATTTGTAATGGTGTTTTCTATAAATTCATCATGTAATTTTTGAAGTTTTGTGTCTGAGTTCCAGTACTGTTGTACTAGGTTTCGAGCATTTTCTTTGTTAGAGAAATATGTATCTAAAAGCCACTCAATCTTTTCAGATTTAGAAAGTTTAGAAAAGCCAGAAATAGCATTTGGCATGGTTAATTGATTTTAAATTGCAAAGATACTTAGGATTGGCATAAAATGTGTGTCTATTCCACTATAATTGCCGATTTACTGTTAATAATGCCCGATTTTTGCATAATTTTTAGTAAACTTGGCATTGCTTTATTGAAAAAAGATTAATATGAAATTGAGATACTTCGTAGCCATTATTGGATTCCTAACTACTTCATTGATTTACAGTCAGAATAAACAAATTACCTTAGAAGAAATTTGGAGCGGAGCATTTAGAACAGAAGGTATGCAAGCTTTACATTCTATGAAGAACGGTAAAGAATACTCTGTTTTAAACTACAATAGGCAAAATGGAATTTCAACAATAGATATTTACGATTATAAAACTTTGAAAAAGGTAAAAACCTTGGTGTCCTCAGCAAATTTGACTGATATCCGAGGTTTTTTTGATTACAGCTTTAGTGAAGATGAGTCTAAAGTACTTTTAACCACCAATTCTATCCCAGTGTTTAGACGCTCTACTTTAGGAGAATATTATATCTATGATATTGAAAATGAAAAAGTCACTAAGGTTTCTAATGATTTAGTACAAGAGCCGACGTTTTCGCCAGATGCTAGTAAGATTGCTTATGGTTTTGAAAATAATTTATACGTAAAAGATTTAAAATCTGGTGCTGTAAAGCAAATTACTTTTGATGGAGAAAAGAACAAAATCATTAATGGAATTACCGATTGGGTTTATGAAGAGGAATTCAGTTTTGTAAGAGCTTTTGATTGGAACGCAGATGGAAATAAAATAGCTTTTATCCGTTTTGATGAATCTGAAGTTCCTGAATTTTCGATGGATGTTTACGGTTCTGATTTATACCAAACTCAGCAGGTTTTTAAATACCCAAAAGCTGGTGAAGCTAATTCAAAAGTATCTTTGCATTTGTATGATTTAGATTCGGAAAAACTCTCCGAAGTAAAGGTGAATAAGTCTTATGATGATTTTTATATTCCAAGACTAAAGTGGACCAAAGGTGCTGATGTACTCAGTGCTCAATATATGAATCGTCACCAAAACGAATTAGATCTTTGGTTTATAAATACTAAAACTAATACTTCTGATTTGGTACTAGCTGAAAAGGATGAAGCTTACATTGATGTAACTTTCAATCTAACTTTCTTGAAAGATCATAGCTTCATTTGGACAAGTGAAAAGGATGGCTTTAACCATATTTATCATTACGATAAAAACGGAAAATTGATAAACCAAGTTACCAAAGGTAATTGGGAAGTAACAGATTATTATGGTTTTAATGAAAAGGCTAATACCATTTACTTTCAGTCTACAGAGAATGGTTCTATTAATAGAGATGTCTATTCGATAAAATTAAATGGTAAAGACAAAACCCTTTTAACAAAAACAGGGGGAACCAACAGTGCATCTTTTAGTGCAGATTTCACTTATTTTATTAATACTCATTCTAGTGCCACCACACCTTATGAGTATACATTGCACAATTCAAAGTCTGGGGACTTGGTAAAAAGTATTAAGGATAATGATAAGTTGGCTCAAAAAGTAGGTGATTACGTTACCTCACAAAAAGAGTTTAGCACTATTAATGTTAATGGTAACGATTTGAATATGTGGATGATAAAGCCAGCTGATTTTGATGAAAGTAAGCTGTATCCACTTTTTATGTATCAATACTCAGGTCCAGGTTCTCAACAAGTGGCAAATCGTTGGAATGGAGCTAATGATTATTGGTATCAAATGTTAGCACAACAAGGTTATATTGTAGTTTGTGTTGATGGTAGAGGTACAGGTTTTAAAGGTGCTGACTTTAAAAAAGTTACACAAAAAGAATTAGGGAAATATGAGGTTGAAGATCAAATAGAAGCGGCTAAAAAGTTAGGATCTCTGCCTTATATAGATGCTTCTCGCATCGGAATTTGGGGTTGGAGCTATGGTGGTTTTATGAGTAGCAATGCTTTATTTAAAGGTAATGATGTGTTTAAAATGGCAATTGCTGTAGCACCTGTGACGAGTTGGAGGTTTTACGATACCATTTATACAGAACGTTACATGACCACACCAGATGAAAATCCTAGTGGTTATGATGATAATTCACCTATAAATCATGTCGATAAGTTAAAAGGAGACTTTTTATTGATTCACGGAACAGGAGATGATAATGTACATGTACAAAATACCATGCGCATGGTTGAAGCTTTAATACAAGCAGATAAGCAATTTGAATGGATGATTTATCCTGATAAAAACCATGGCATCTATGGAGGTAACACAAGATTACATCTTTATAAAAAAATGACCAATTTTATCCACAAAACTTTAGGAGATAAAAGGCAAAATGTTACTAAAGGAGAAAAGGAAATGTCAAAAATTAAAGGCTAACTAACTAAAACTAACTAATACAAATTATATGTCAACAGCAATTAAACAACCGCACCAAAAAGAACTATTTGGACATCCAGTAGGTTTAT